>NZ_JAMOKU010000070.1:0-18997 GCF_023656845.1 Parabacteroides sp. Y3-G-102
TTGATTATTTTTTTGCAACACTAAGTTAAGTGAATCCTCTGACATGGCAAAATCCTGAGCAACTTTTTGTTGCTCAGGTACTTAAAAAAAATATTTTATAATAGTGTTGCGGAATTAAGGTATTATAAGCTTCGAGTTTAGTTATGGATTTATTTGCGCTGTTTATGGCTCCTATAGATAGTAGAAGCACATAAATGATGATAAAATACATTTTTTTCATAATGTCGTAATTTAATTTAGATTAATTGTTTGTGTTAGATCTCTTGTGAAATCAAATTTAAAAGAGGCATATTCACTATTCTCTTGCATGATCACACAATCATAAGACTGCCCTTCTTGAAGGTTGCTGATTTCATATGTTAATTGTCTTCCACAAAGACAATTAGCATCATCGCCAATTGGCGTGAATTTAATTATGATTACTTTTTCATTATAACTGATACTCGACTCTATTTTTTCCAGAGCGCAATTCAGTTGGACATGGTACATGTCCACTCTTAGAGTGTTTGTGTTAACTGCACTGATTTCTACATAAGCGGTCTCTTCTTGCGCCTTGGTCAAGTTTTTCCCCGTGGCGCATTCCGAGTAGGAACCATTTTTTAGGTACACGCTGTTTTCCTTATCGTTACAACTTATAAGGATCATAGCGATTATTGCCATGAATTGCAAAATAATGATTTTCATAAATAGAATGTTAATTTAATATCTTTATTATTAGAAATAGAAAACCATACGCTTTACTAAAAAGTAGAAGTTGGTTTGGCTAGTTTAGATTCAGTCTTACATTTTATAGAAACATGAAGGCTGTTAGAGCATGACTTGTAATTTTATTTTATCTTTTTTCCAAAGATATGATTTAATTATTATTTATTGGCTTGAAAAAGTATTATATTTATGATTTTGCATTAAATTAACAATGTGTATGTTTTATTTCTTAATCTCCAAAGGAGATGGTTCGTTTTGCTTTCTCTTCTGTTATCGGCCCATCGAAATACCTCCGCAGCAACCACGCCATCGCCTGCTGTCGCACCATCGTCAGCCGATAGTCCTCGCTGATGGGCAGGTGACCCGGTGGTCGCCAATAGGCGAAGAGGCTCATGGCGTGGCGTTTCTCCTCGGGGGGGGTCGTTGATCAATCTCCGCTCTTGCAGGGATTGGTAGACATGGGCGGGGTAGAGACGTTCCAGTGGGTAACCGGCCTTGTATTGCTGGAATACCTTGCGGAGGAAGGCAAGCTCACGCTCTTTCTTGTAGGCCGTGATATAATAGCCATTGGCATAGATGTCACAAAGCAGGGCAATATATAATGAAAAGCGTCAGATCCGTATTTGCGCTTTATTTGACGGATTTTACGGTTGCTTAGTAAATCCGTGTCGAGCGGGAAATAATCCGGCTCCTTTTTAATAGGTCGTGCCATTACTCCTTCTTTTCCGGGTATCCTTGAATCAGAAGAATTTTACAATAAGCAGAAAATGAGGTTTTGTTTGCAAGGGGTTGAAAATCAGAGTCGTAAAAAACATCGTAATGTTTGCGTTAAAACACGTACATGTTTTTCCGAAAAGTCGTACATGTTTTTGGATATTCACGTACGTGTTTTTCCGGAAATGATATTGATGTAAAATAGGAACATTAAAAAATACAATAACCTTACCTAGTGAGATTCTGTCACAAGAGATATTCCGGGCATTTTATGGTTAGATCGATTTGGCTGCGGTTCTCCTATTGGTATCCGAGGACGATGTGGATTTTGGATATTTTCTATTATCTTTGTCACTTGAAAGTGTATTATCAATTCAAAATGTAAATAATATCATGAGAAAATTATTGTTAGCCTTTTGTGCGTTCGCAACGATTTGTAGCGCCGGGGCGCAGTGGAAGCCCGCCGGAGACAAGATCAAGACGGACTGGGCTGAGAAAGTAGATCCCCGGAATGTATTGCCAGAATATCCACGCCCCGGGATGGAACGTGCGGATTGGCAGAATTTGAACGGCGAGTGGGAATACGCTATCCTTCCAAAAGGACAGGCAGAGCCGACGAGTTTCGATGGGAATATCTTGGTGCCGTTCGCCGTGGAATCCTCCTTGTCCGGCGTGCAAAAAGAAGTGGGGGAGAAGAATGAGTTGTGGTATAAACGAACCTTTACGGTGCCCTCCTCATGGAAAGGAAAAGATATCTTGTTGAACTTCGGCGCCGTGGATTGGAAAGCGGACGTGTTCGTGAATGATATCTTGATCGGTTCCCACACGGGAGGCTTTACCCCGTTTTCCTTGAATATCACTCCCTATCTGAATGGCAAAAGTACGCATAAGCTGGTGGTGCGTGTATGGGACCCGAGCGATAAAGGCTACCAACCCCGTGGAAAGCAAGTGGCCAACCCGGAGGGAATCTGGTATACGCCGGTCACCGGAATCTGGCAGACCGTATGGCTGGAGCCGGTCGCTTCCTCGCATATCACCTCTATCAAGGCGATCCCGAATATCGATAATGGCGTGATGAGCGTGACGGTCGGGGCTTGTTCCGACTCCCCGGTGTCGGACATCGTGGAGGTCAGCTTGCTCGATAAGGGGCAGGTGGTTGCTACCGCCAAGGGCGTACAAGGGACAGAATTACGCTTGGCCGTGCAAAATCCTACGTTGTGGGAACCTTCCAATCCTTATTTATATGATATGAAGGTGAGCTTGTCGAAGAATGGCAAGAAGGTGGACGAGGTGAAATCGTACACCGCATTCCGTAAGATATCCGCCGAGCGTGACGCCAACGGCATCATGCGTATGCGCTTGAACAACAAGAACCTGTTCCAATACGGCCCGCTGGATCAAGGCTGGTGGCCCGACGGGCTTTACACGGCTCCCACGGACGAGGCGTTGCTGTATGATATCGTGAAGACGAAAGCGTGGGGCTTCAACATGATCCGCAAGCACGTGAAGGTAGAGCCGGCCCGCTGGTACTATCATTGCGATAAGGAAGGTATGCTGGTTTGGCAGGATATGCCTAGCGGCGACATGGGTAACCAATGGGCGCCTCATACGTATAACGGTGGAACCGACAAGGAGCGTACCGAGGAGTCTATCCGTAATTATTACAAGGAGTGGAAGGAGATCATGGACCTGTGCGTTTCGAATCCTAGCGTGGTAGTATGGGTTCCCTTCAACGAGGCTTGGGGCCAGTTCGATACCGAGAAGGCTGCCGAGTGGACAAAAACATACGATCCTTCCCGTCTGGTGAATCCGGCCAGTGGCGGTAATTTCCGTGCGTGCGGCGATATCTTGGATTTGCATAATTACCCGGGTCCGGCGATGTACCTGTTCGATCCGGTGCGTGTGAATGTATTGGGCGAGTATGGTGGTATCGGCTTGGCTGTGGAGAACCATTTGTGGTGGAACAAACGCAACTGGGGCTATGTACAGTTTAAGAATAGCGATGAGGTGACCGCCGAGTACGTGAAGTACGCCAAGGAGTTGAAGGCGATGGTCCCGAAGGGTTTCTCCGCCGCTGTCTACACGCAAACCACGGACGTGGAGGGCGAGGTGAACGGCCTTATGACCTACGACCGTAAAGTGATCAAGATCAACGAGGCCGAGGTGCGCAAGGCGAACCAAGAGGTGATCAAGGCCTTGTCTGAGTAGAAGGCTTAGAAAAAATAGTTATTTGACTCGATGATAGATCCGGTCCGGGCAAAGAGAGATTCTTTCCCGGATCGGATTGTTTTAACGGAATGAATATGATTCGAAATGTGAGTTCGCGAGACGCCAAGGCGATCGTGGATATATACAATGAATATGTCGTGAATAGCGTGGCTACGTTTGAGACGGAACCTTTGCGGGTGGAGGAGATGGAGGGTCGCATAGCCGGGATCTCGGCGAGCTATCCTTATCTGGTGTACGTGGATCAGGATGAGGTCGTGGGATATTGCTATGCCCATACGTGGAAAGAAAAGGCAGCTTATAAATATACGCTTGAGACCACCGTTTATTTATCCCCGAGATACAAGGGCAAGGGGATCGGCCGGCAGCTTATGGAAAGGCTGATCGAGGAATGTCGGGCAGGCGGCTACCACGCCCTGATCGCCTGCATCACTGAGGGGAATGAGGCTAGCTACTCGCTGCATGAGAAGTTGGGGTTCAGAAAAGTATCCCACTTCGAGAAAGTAGGGCTGAAATTCGGGCGGTGGCTGGACGTGGTAGATTATGAATTGATAATTAAGCCTAACGAGAGGTAACTTTCGAATCTCAATTTTCAATTCTCAATTAATATACCTATCTTCGCGATAAACAAAATGTAAAGAATGAAATACAATACAGAAGGAAAAAGATTGACTTTGCCCGAATACGGACGCAATATCCAAAATATGGTGGACTATTGCGTGACTATCCAAGACAGGGAAGAGCGTAAGCGTTGCGCCAACACGATTATCAACATCATGGGAAACATGTTCCCGCACTTGCGTGACGTAAACGACTTTAAGCATATCCTTTGGGATCATCTGGCGATCATGGCCGATTTTAAGCTCGATATAGACTATCCGTACGAGATCATCAAGAAGGAGAACCTGTATAGCCGTCCGCCTCGTATCCCGTACAACAATAACCGTATACGCTACCGCCATTACGGAAAGACCTTGGAGCTGATGATCCGCAAGGCCACGGAGCTGCAACCCGGTATGGAGAAAGACCAGCTCGTGCGACTGCTGGCCAACCAGATGAAGAAATCGTTCCTTACTTGGAACAAGGAAAGCGTGGACGACCGTAAGATCTTCAAGGATCTGGACGAGCTGTCTAGCGGCAAGATCGTATTGAGCGAGGAGGAACACAAATTGGCCGAGAGCCGTGATATCTTGGCCCGTAATAACAGTGGCGGCAACAAAAGGAACTTTACGCGTAAAGGCAGATGAGCTCGTTCGTTATAGAAGGTGGTTATCGCTTGTCCGGCGAGATCGTTCCGCAAGGCGCCAAGAATGAGGCGTTGGAGGTGATCTGCGCAACATTGCTAACACCGGAGAAGGTGACCATACACAATGTGCCTGATATCTTGGACGTGAATAACTTAATCCAGCTCCTTAGGGATATGAGGGTCAAGGTGGAGCATCCGTCCGCCGATACCTATACCTTTCAGGCGGACGACGTGGACATGGAGTATTTGAGTACTGAGGAGTTCCTGCGCAAGAGTGGTAGCCTGCGGGGTTCCGTGATGATCGTAGGCCCGTTGGTAGCCCGCTTCGGCAGGGCGCTGATCCCGAAACCGGGTGGCGACAAGATCGGGCGACGCCGGCTGGATACGCACTTCGTGGGAATCCAGAAGCTGGGCGCTTGCTTTAGCTACGACGCCGGGCGGCAAGTATACGAGATAGAGGCACGCCAGTTGAAAGGCGCTTATATGCTGCTCGACGAGGCTTCCGTGACCGGAACGGCGAATATCTTGATGGCTGCCGTGCTGGCCGAGGGGGTGACGACGATCTATAACGCCGCCTGCGAGCCTTACCTGCAACAACTTTCCACGATGCTGAACCGCATGGGAGCGAGAATCTCAGGTGTCGGTTCTAACCTATTGACGATAGAAGGTGTACGGTCGCTTTCCGGCACGGAGCATACCATCCTCCCCGATATGATCGAGGTGGGTAGCTTTATCGGTATGGCAGCTATGACCGGATCGGAGATCACCATCAAGAATACAGGATATGATAAGCTGGGGATTATCCCGGACGCTTTTCGCCGCTTGGGTATTACCGTGGAGCAGCGAGGCGATGATATTTATATCCCCCGGCATGATTCCTACGAGATCGATACGTTTATCGATGGTTCTATCATGACCATCGCCGACGCTCCTTGGCCGGGGCTTACGCCGGACTTGCTGAGCGTATTTCTCGTAGTGGCTACGCAATCCGTGGGGAGCGTGCTGATCCACCAGAAAATGTTTGAGAGCCGTTTGTTCTTTGTGGACAAGCTAATCGATATGGGAGCCCAGATCATCCTTTGCGACCCGCACCGGGCTACGGTGATCGGGCTGGGTAACCGCTTCAAGTTACGGGGCTCTACGATGGTATCCCCGGATATTCGCGCGGGTATCGCCTTGCTGATCGCCGCTATGAGCGCCGAAGGTACCAGCACGATCCATAATATAGACCAGATCGACCGGGGATATCAAGGGATCGATAAGCGATTGAACCAGATCGGGGCACGTATCACGAGGATTTAAAGATTTTAGGCGATGATTAGAGAAGAAGAGGTTTTCAAGATCGGGCAGTTTGCCAAGCCCCATGGTATCAAGGGGGAGTTGTCGTTGGTGACGAACAGCGATGTGCTGGAAGATGCCGAGGACCCGTACATTGTTTGCGAGATGGATGGTATCTTGGTTCCGTTCTTCGTGGAGGATTTCCGCTATAAGACCGATACGGTGGTCTTGGTGAAACTGGAGGACGTGAATTCCGAGGAGGATGCCCGCATGTTTGTGGGCAAGGAGGTGTTTTATCCTTTGGACGCCGTGGACGAGGAGGATCTCGTGGGGGATATGACGTGGGACAGTTTTATCGGTTATACCGTGACGGACGTACAGAAAGGTTATTTAGGAGAGATAACAGACGTGGATGAGACGACAATCAACGTCCTTCTGCGTGTCGATCATAAAGGCGAGGAGCTGTTGATCCCCGCCGTGGAGGAGTTGATCACCGAGGCCGACCATGAGGCCCGTAGTCTCACGGTGTCTTTGCCGGAGGGACTTATAGAATTGATAATTGATAATTGAAGATTAGGGGTTGAAAAAGAAGAATACGAAATCGTTTTGGCACCGGATCCGGTTTAAATATAAACTTTCCTTCATCAATGAGGGGACGTTGGAGGAGGTGTGGTCTTTCCGGCTTTCGCAGTTATCGGCGTTTGTCACTTTGGCGGTGTTCGCCTTTTTCTTGATCGCCGTTACCGCCTTTATCATCATCAAGACACCGATTCGCAACTACTTGCCGGGCTATCTCGACGTGGAGGTTCGCAAGGAGATTATGCAGAATGCCTTGCGGGCGGATTCGTTGGAGCGTATGATGGAGATCCAGTCCCTTTATCTGAATAATGTGGCCGGAATCCTTTCCGGTACGATGCCCTTGGACTCGATCCGTCAGATAGATTCTTTGGCTAGCAACGATATTAACTATGAGATTCCTCGTAGCAAGGAAGAGACTCGCTTCGTGAAAGATTACGAGGAAGAGGAGAAATATAATTTATCGGTATTGACCGACCCGGGCAAGGTACCGACCGAGGGGGTCTTTTTCTATAAGCCCGTGAATGGCGTGGTCACCTCTCATTATGAGACGGATGTCCATCATTATGGCGTGGATCTGGCCGCGGCCCCGAAGGAGAGTGTCTTGGCTACGTTGGATGGTACGGTGATCTATACCGGTTTCGATCCGAACCACGGAAACGTAATTCAAATACAACATAAGAACGGATTCATCTCGGTTTATAAGCACAACGAATTGTTGCTGAAAGAGGTGGGAGACCATGTGGTAGCCGGTGAGGCGATCGCTCTGGTCGGGAATACGGGAGAGTTGTCTACCGGGCCGCACCTGCATTTCGAGTTGTGGTATAAGGGCAATCCGGTGAATCCGGAAGAATATATAGCTTTTTGATAATTCATGAAAAAAAGACAGTTAGCGATATTAGGCTCGACCGGTTCCATCGGGACCCAAGCCTTGGAGGTAGTGAGCGAGCATTCCGATCTTTTCGAGGTGTATGCCTTGACCGCGAATAACCAAGTGGACTTATTGATCAATCAGGCCCGGAAATATATGCCGGAGGTGGTGGTGATCGCCAACGAGCGGAAATATCCCGAGCTGAAAGAGGCCTTGGAAGACCTGCCGATCAAGGTATGGGCGGGTGCCGACGCTATCGCCCAGATGGTGCAGTCGGAGCCGATCGATATGGTGCTGACGGCGATGGTGGGTTATTCCGGCTTGCGACCGACGATCTCGGCGATCAAGGCGGGAAAGGCGATCGCCTTGGCGAATAAGGAAACTTTGGTCGTGGCCGGCGAGCTGATCATGAAGCTGGCCGCCGAGCATAAGGTGCCTATCTTGCCGGTGGACTCGGAACATTCGGCCATTTTTCAATGTTTAACAGGTGCGTACGATAATCCGATCGAGAAGATCTTGCTGACGGCCTCGGGAGGTCCGTTCCGTACCAAATCATTGGAGGAGCTGGCTACCGTGACGAAGGCGCAGGCCTTGAGGCATCCGAACTGGACGATGGGGGCGAAGATCACGATAGACTCGGCCTCGATGATGAACAAGGGCTTCGAGATGATCGAGGCGAAATGGTTGTTCGATGTCACGCCGGATCAGGTACAGGTGGTGGTGCACCCGCAGTCGGTGATCCACTCGATGGTGCAGTTTGAGGATGGCGCCGTGATCGCCCAGCTGGGAATTCCCGACATGAAATTGCCGATCGCCTACGCTTTCTCGTTCCCGACACGTATGAGGAGCATGGCGCCCCGTCTGGATTTCAACCAATATTCGACCTTGACGTTTGAGGAGCCGGATATGGAACGTTTCCGCAACTTGGCTTTCGCTTTCGAGGCGGCCCGCCAAGGAGGGAATATGCCCTGTATCTTGAATGCCGCCAATGAGGTGGTGGTGGCCGCTTTCCTGCAAGATCGTATCGGCTTCTTGCAAATGAGCGACGTGATTGAGCAGACCATGCGGAAAGCCTCGTTTATCGTCAATCCCTCGTATGAGGATTACGTGGCTACCGACACCGAGGCTAGGCGGTTGGCGGCCGAGTTATTTTGAAATAATTTAAAACAGAACAAACAATAGTAGATGGAAACTTTTTTGATTAAGGCGTTACAGCTTATCTTGAGCTTATCGATACTGGTGATTGTCCACGAGTTCGGGCATTTTATCTTCGCCCGGATTTTCAAGGTGCGGGTAGAGAAGTTCTACCTCTTCTTCGATCCGTGGTTCTCGCTATTCAAGTACAAGCCGAAAAACAGTGACACGGAATACGGTGTAGGCTGGCTTCCGTTGGGAGGATATTGTAAGATCTCCGGTATGATCGACGAGAGTATGGACAAGGAGGCGATGGCCCAGCCGCCCAAGCCTTACGAGTTCCGCTCCAAGCCGGCCGGACAGCGTTTGATGATTATGGTAGCGGGCGTGGTGTTCAACTTCTTGCTGGCTTTGTTTATTTATTCCATGATCTTGTTTACGTGGGGCGATACGTACTTGCCCTTGAAGAACATGAAGATGGGTATGAATTATAGCGAGACGTTCCAGAACGTCGGTTTTCAGGACGGTGATATCTTGCTGAGAGCGGACAATGAGGAGTTGGAGCGTTTCGGTAGCGACAGTTTCCGCAAGGTGGTGGAGGCAAAGACCGTGACGGTGCTCCGTGACGGGCGGGAGACCGTGATCTCCATACCGGAGGATATGATGCAACGTTGCATGCGTGACGGAAAAGGCTTCGCCGATCCTTTGCGTATCCCGATGGTTGTTCGTGAGCTTCCCGACAAGAATGCCCCCGCGGCTCTCGCCGGCATGCAGCCGAAGGATAGTGTGGTGGCTATTAACGGTGTGGCTACCCCGACGTTTTATGATGCCTCCGGGTTATTGTCAGAGAATAAGGGCGAAGAGGTGACGGTAGATTTCTACCGGAACGGCCAGTTGGAGTCCTTGACCATGAGGACGGACTCGGCCGGGAAAATTGGCGTAGCGGTGATGTTGCCTACGGATCTCTATCAGACCGTGACCCGCGAATACGGCTTTTTCGAGTCGTTCCCCGCCGGTATTAAATTAGGTATTAATACCTTGAAGGGATATGTGAACGACATGAAATATGTGTTTACGAAGGAAGGTGCCTCCAGTTTGGGCGGTTTCGGTACGATCGGCGGATTGTTCCCGTCTGTCTGGGATTGGCGGATTTTCTGGGAACGTACGGCTTTTCTATCTATCATCTTGGCGTTCATGAATATCTTGCCGATTCCGGCCTTGGATGGCGGACACGTGATGTTCTTGATCTATGAGGTAGTGGCCCGTCGCAAACCGAGCGATAAATTCCTAGAGTATGCCCAAATGGCAGGTATGTTTATCCTGTTCGCTTTATTGATCTATGCGAATGGAAATGACATCTTCCGCTTCTTCTTCAAGTAACGTACGTCTCTACAACTAGATACAAAAAACCTCCCGGATCACTTTTCTATGTGATCCGGGAGGTTTTTTTGTATGAATAAAGTCCTCTTTCTTATTTCAGGATGTCGTTGATAGAAGCGAGGATCTTCTTGGAGTTCTCGTCTTTCGGGTCGAGTTCGACAGCCTTTGTCAAATATTCTTTCGCTTGCTTGAAGTCTTTGTCGGCTTTCGCTTTCTCGGCGTTGTATTTATCCGGCTCGGAAGTAGCGATCGGGGTAGCGGCCTGTAATATCTTCGCTCCGTTGCCATACAGCATGGCGCCAAGGCTGTAGTAAGCGTTGCTCTGGTAATCCTTGTTCGATACGGCTAGGACCTCTTTGTACATTTTCTCGGCACCGGCCAGATCTCCCTTCTTTTGGGCGGCTTGTCCTTGTTTGATGCAGTAACCGTAAAGCAACTTTTCCAGATTGGTCTTATTCTTGTTTCCATCGGGAATCACTTTTAATCCCTCTTTTACGGTAGTCAGGAATTCTTCTGTCTTGTTTAAGTTACGGTAAGCCATGGCCTCGCCTACATAAGAGTCGTCTACGTTGTAGTTCATCTTAACGGCCATGTCGAAATACTTGGCGGCCTCGGCGTAGTTCTTCGCTTGATTAGCGGCGTATCCGCAATTGAAGATACGGGCGGTGTCTTGGTAATTGTTTTGTTTCAAGTATTCGCCGTATTTTGTTACGACGGTAGCGTAATCTTTTGCTTTCAAAGCAGCGTCACCTTCATCTCTTAATTTGTCAGCGTCTTGTGCGAATAGGTTTCCCACACATAGGCATAAAGCCACTAATAAAACAATTTTCTTCATGGTAATTATTAAATTTAATTGATTTTGTGCTCTAAGTTAAGGTGTGCGGGAAAAGAAGCCAAGATATTTTACGTTTTTTAGAAAACAATAAAAATAGAAAACATAAAAAAGGGATTGCCGCAAGCAATCCCTACTAATGAAAGATTCTTTGGAACTTATGCTTTGAGTGAAGGAAAAGCCTCAGCCACGGCGGGGTAGACAATCTTTCCTTCCACGATGTTTAATCCCAGTTCTAGGCCCGGATCTTCTTCGCAGGCTTTTTCCCAACCTCTGTCGGCAAGCTTGATCACGTACGGCAGGGTAGCGTTGGTCAAGGCTAACGTGGAAGTCTGCGGGACCGCTCCCGGAATGTTGGCTACGCAGTAATGGAGGATATCGTCTATCTCATAAACCGGATTGGCGTGCGTAGTCGGATGGGAGGTCTCGAAGCAACCGCCTTGATCGATGGCTACATCTACCAATACGCTGCCCGGTTTTAATAATTTCAACATATCCCGGGTGATCAAGTGCGGGGCCTTGGCTCCGGGGATTAATACGGCGCCGATCACTAAATCGGTTGTGGGTAATTCCTGTTCGATCGTATGCGTGGAAGAGAACAACGTCTTCACGTTTTTCGGCATCGTCTCGGACAGATAGCGTAAGCGGGGAAGCGAGATGTCGGCGATCGTGACATCGGCGCCTAGCCCGGCGGCCATCAAGGCGGCGTTGTGGCCTACCACACCACCGCCTAAAACCAATACCTTACCCGGTTTCACGCCCGGCACGCCACCTAGCAATACGCCTTTGCCACCTTGCGGTTTCTCAAGGAAACGAGCGCCTTCCTGTACGGACATGCGTCCGGCCACCTCACTCATAGGAATCAAAAGGGGTAACGTATGATCTGGGTTCTCCACGGTCTCGTAAGCCAGACAGATGGAGCCGCTCTTTATCATGGCAAGGGTGAGAGCCTCGTCGGATGCGAAATGGAAGTAGGTGAAGACAAGCTGTCCTTTGCGTACCAAGGGATATTCGCTGGCGATCGGTTCTTTTACTTTTACGATCATCTCGGCAATTCCATATACATCCTCAATGGCCGGGAGTATCCGGGCCCCTGCCGCCACATAGGCATCATCGGCGAAACCACTGTTTATACCAGCCGTGTGTTGCACATACACGGTATGACCTCTTTTCACCAACTCTTTGGCTCCGGCGGGAGTAAGAGCTACCCTGTTCTCGTTGTTCTTGATTTCTTTTGGAATTCCAATAATCATAATGGTAGCATTTAATGGGTTTATATGCCTGCAATATACAAAAAAGAGGAACAGATTGGTATTCTGTCCCTCTTTTTTTATCTTATTTCTTGTTCCTTATAAACCTTGTCCGTGGCAGTTCTTGTATTTCTTGCCACTTCCGCAAGGACATGGATCATTGCGTCCTACTCGTTTCTCGGCACGGACCGGAGCTTGCTTCGGCTGAGGTGCCTCGGCTTGGGTGTTGTTTCCGCTCAAGTCTGTTTTCTCCGTGCGGTAACGGCTCATATCCTCGTGCTTCTCCGGGGCGGCCTCTTGTACGGCGATACGTTGACGGGCTCTTTCCTCGGCGATCGCTTGGGCTGCTTGCTGGGCTACGGCCGCTTGACGGGCTTGCATGGCTTGGCGTTGCTCCTCGGTCGGCTCCTCACGTACCGGGATCTGTCCACGCATCAAGATGGCGGCTGTCTTACGGTTCATGTTGTCTACCATTGTCTTGAACAGGTTGTAAGATTCAAGTTTGTAGATCAACAATGGATCCTTGTTCTCGTAGCTAGCGTTTTGTACGGAGTGGCGCAGCTCATCCATCTCACGTAGATGCTCTTTCCATCCCTCGTCGATCATATGCAATACGATTGATTTCTGGAAGGATTTAACGATTGCCTTACATTCCGTGTCGTAAGCCTCTTTCAGGTTACAAGATACATTATACATGCGCTTGCCGTCCGTGATAGGGATCATGATGTTCTCGTACATCGCTCCTTGATTCTCGTACACTTGCTTGATGACCGGGTGAGCGACTTGCGTCATGCGTTCCATGCGACGTTTATAAGTCTTCAATGCCTCCTCGAACAATTTCTCTACGAGTTGCTCCGGTTTCATGCTCTTGAATTCGTCTTCCGTGAACGGACTTTCCATGGCGAATGTCTTGAACAATTCTAACTTGAAGCCCTCGAAGTCCTCGGCGTGTTGATCGGCGATAGCCGTAGAAGTATCGTAAATCGTGTTCAATACGTCCAGACCGATACGCTCTCCCATCAAGGCGTGGCGACGGCGGGTGTAGATTACGTTACGTTGTGAGTTCATCACGTCGTCGTATTCCAACAGACGTTTACGGATACCGAAGTTGTTTTCCTCTACCTTCTTCTGGGCACGTTCTACGGACTTGCTCAACATATTGTGCTCCAGAACCTCGCCTTCCTTGAAACCAAGCTTATCCATCAAGCCGGCGATCTTCTCGGAAGCGAATAAACGCATCAAATCGTCTTCCAGAGATACGAAGAATACGGATGAACCCGGGTCTCCCTGACGTCCGGCACGACCACGTAACTGACGGTCTACACGACGACTCTCATGACGTTCCGTACCGATGATCGCCAAACCGCCTGCGTCTTTCACGTCCTTGGACAGCTTGATATCGGTACCACGACCGGCCATGTTGGTAGCGATCGTAACCGTACTCTTCTGACCTGCCAAGGCCACGATCTCGGCCTCTTTCTGGTGCAACTTAGCGTTCAATACATTGTGCTGGATCTTACGCATCGTAAGCATACGGCTCAATAACTCGGAGATCTCTACGGATGTTGTACCCACCAATACCGGGCGGCCTGCCTCCGTCAGCTGAACGATTTCCTCGATGACAGCGTTATATTTCTCACGTTTTGTCTTGTAGATACGATCGTTCATATCGTTACGGGCGATCGGGCGATTGGTCGGGATCACTACCACGTCCAATTTGTAGATATCCCAGAACTCGCCTGCTTCCGTCTCCGCCGTACCGGTCATACCGGATAATTTATGGTACATACGGAAGTAGTTCTGCAAGGTGATCGTGGCGAATGTTTGTGTAGCGGCCTCTACCTTTACACGTTCCTTAGCCTCGATCGCTTGGTGCAGACCGTCGGAATAACGACGTCCGTCCATGATACGACCCGTCTGCTCGTCAACGATCATGACCTTGTTGTCCATAACCACGTACTCATCATCCTTCTCGAATAAGGTGTAAGCTTTCAACAACTGGTTGATGGTATGTACACGCTCGCTCTTAACGGAATAGTTCGCCAAGATCTCGTCCTTTTGAGCTTGTTTCTCTTCCTCGGTTCCTGTCATGTTCTCCAATTGAGATAATTGGGAAGTGATATCGGGAAGTACGAAGAAGGTCGGGTCGTCCGTCTTACCGGTCAATAGGTCGATACCTTTATCCGTCAATTCGATACTGTTGTTCTTCTCGTCGATCACGAAATACAACTCATCGGTCGCCTCGTGCATATGGCGCATATTCTCGGACATGAAATATTCTTCCGTCTTCAACATTTGAGCTTTTACGCCTTGCTCGCTTAAGAACTTGATCAACGCCTTGTTGCGGGGATATCCCTTGAAGGAGCGGTACAGAAGGATAGAGCCTTCCTCAACGACCTTCTGGTCGTCGCTAGCCATTTTCTTCTTGGCCTCGATCAATAATTTGGAGCAAAGGTCTTTCTGCGCGTTCACGACAACCTCCACGTTCGGGCGGAATTGCTCGAATAATTGTTCCTCGCCACGAGGGATCGGTCCGGAGATGATCAGCGGCGTACGAGCGTCATCGATCAATACGGAGTCCACCTCATCGACGATGGAGTAGTTATGCTTGCGTTGTACCAAGTCTTTCGGGCTGATCGCCATATTGTCACGCAAGTAGTCGAAACCGAACTCGTTGTTCGTACCGAACGTAATATCCGCCTCGTAAGCCTTACGGCGAGCCTCGGAGTTCGGCTGGTGCTTATCGATACAGTCTACGGAAAGTCCGTGGAACATATAAAGCGGTCCCATCCACTCGGAGTCACGTTTTGACAAGTAATCATTCACGGTTACCACGTGTACACCGTTACGTGTCAAGGCGTTCAAAAATACCGGAAGGGTAGCCACCAAGGTCTTACCTTCACCGGTCGCCATCTCGGCGATCTTACCTTTATGAAGAACGACGCCACCAAATAGCTGAACGTCGTAATGGATCATATCCCATGTGATCTCGTTTCCACCGGCTTTCCAGTGATTGGCGTAAATCGCCTTATCGTCCTCGATGCGGACAAAGTCGAAACGAGCGGCCAGATCCCGGTCGAATTGGTTAGCGGTAACTACCACTTCCTCATTCTCGGCGAAACGGCGGGCCGTATCTTTCATGATGGCGAATACCTCGGGCAAGGATTGCTCCAGTACCACTTCCATCTTGTCCGTGATGGCTTTCTCGATTTTATCTACCTCGGCCCAGATCGCCTCACGTTCTTCCAGTTCCTTATCCTCGATGCCTTTGCGAAGCTCTTCCACTTGCGCTTTCTCCTCGGCTACGTAGTCCTGGATACGTTGTTTGATCTCATCTGTTTTCGCACGCAACTCGTCGTTCGAGAGTGCCTTGATTGACGGATATACGGCCTTTACCTTATCTACGTAAGGTGTGATTTCTTTAAGGTCACGCTGCGACTTATTGCCGAACAGCTTCGTCATAAACTCATTAAATCCCATGATTCTTATGTTAATGGATAGTTGAGCAACTATCGTCTGTTATTACTTTGTTGTTTGAATAATTAGATAATAATAAATAGAAAGAAGAGCCACACAACCCTTGATAATTATCAACTTTAATAATCAATTCTCTATTATTTGGTTGTCAGCTCCCAGAGCGGCAAGCTTTGAGTAGCGTTTGGTGGCCTGATTCTTAGCACATGGGTTACCGTGGGGGCTACCTCAGTGGCCTTGACTTCGCGGTAGATATGTTGGGGTTTCAACCCGTTGCCCATAAATACCAGCGGGGTGATAACAGCATTATTGCGTATAATCTTGACTTTTTCTTTCGGATTGTCGAGGTTTACTTTCCAACCGGGTTGCAACTCGATGATCAGATCGCCCCGTCTCAAATGGTGCGTACCTTGACGGAATTTGGCGGTTCCCTCGTTCCAGTCGCCCGTAAGCAAGCTCCTGCCCGTGGTGACGAGTTGTACGCCACTAAATTCCTGTATGAATTCGGCGGCCTTGTTCTGTAAAGTCGTCAAATCCAGCTTGGCGTCTTCTATCGCCTTGCGGTTCAAGTAGATCTGGTTGTTGTAGTATCCTTGTACCCAACTGGTATGTTGGCCGTAAATGGCCATCAAGTACATATTAAGCAGGGCCAGACAACGTTTCGGGTGGAACTCGCCACCGTTCACCATCAGGCCGTCCGGATAAGACTCCTCGCTTTTATAATAACCGGAACCGGTGAAGACTACCAATGTATTGGCCAAGCCCACTTTCTTGTCGATCGTATCCAATAGCTTCTCGATGTCTTGATCGAGTTGGTAATACGTATCTTGAATCTCCCGGGTGTATTCCTTGCTCATCGTACCCCGGTAATTGCCCGCGTAGTACGTGATAGACAACATATCCGGGCAACTGCGTGTACCAAACCCTCCGTACTCTAGGAACTGGAGGGCCAAACGATTGATCTCCTTATTGATGAACGGAGAGGTCTTCAGGTTCGGATAGCAGTTCGCGAACTTCTCGCTGAACGTATAGCGGAAAGGCAGATCGTCTAATACGTAAGGAAAGGCATCGTATTTCTCCATCGGAAGGGTAGGAGTCCATACCATGGTTTCTAAGCGTGACGCCAAGGATTCCGGGCCGTTATTATAGCGGTCTACGTACCAAGGGATTCCCTTGTAGTACGTCGTGGTAGCCCATTTCCCGTTGGTGTTATCCATCCAGAAAGCTCCGTTGGCCGCATGTCCGGCGGAAAGGATGGCGCTCTCGGCATCCGGGGCGATGGAATATACGTCGCTTCTTCCTTGAGAGGCGATTTTCAACTCGTCGCCGATCGTGGAACTGAATAAATTCTTGGGCGAATAATTCTCTTTCGTGTAATTACCCAGATATTCAGGATCATTTAAGATCGAGACCTCTTTCTCTTTCTCGAAATCAAACGTCTTCTCCCCCGCGATACCGCTGAAGCAAGGGTTGCTTCCGGTAAAAAGAGTCGCGAACGCACTGGCTTGGTCTATGTCGGAGAACTCGAAGCGGATATTGTTGTACACCAACCCTTCGTTCATCAAACGCTTGAAGCCCCGTTCGCCAAATGTATTATAAAAGTATTCTATATAGTCGCCCCTTAGCTGATCCACAGTAATACATACAACCAATTTGGGGGTACGTTGCTGCGCCTCGAGGTTTGTTACCACGAGGATAGCGATAAGTGACGTTATAATTTTTCTCATCCGATTCTCCATATATTTCTGTAAACACCCCAACCCGAACGAACCCAAATCGAGGCTACAAGCGGAATAAAGGCACTGTTTAGATGTTGCGGAATGAAATACCATCCCAGTAACATCAGCGTAAGCGCCGCAAAGTTAATAAAATGATAGTAATATGCAGCCTTCTTCAGCTTTTTTACGCAAAACAAAATAACAGCGATCAAATCGAGCGGCTGTAACCATACCAAAGACCAGTTCGGCCACGTGCAGGGATGGACGGATATGAAGCTAAGAAAGAAGAGGATGACACCTCCGGCTCCGGCTACCGAGAAAAGGACACAATCCACCCACAAGAAGTATTTTTTTTTGCGCCATTCGATCCAAGTAAACCCTAAAACGATTCCGAACAGAAGCCAAGCGCAGACTAAAGGGGTGAATAAATCCCAGATATCTTTTTCCGGCTCGTCGGCTTCCCCGGCTCCGATCACGTGGGTCTCGCTCACCAATGGGCGGATTGTCCCGTCCGGGCCCGTGATGGTGGCTTTAGAGAACGCTTCTTTTAGATAAGGGGGGAGGAAGAGCATCTCGTGCTGGGTGGCCTCCCGGTCGGTGGGGCTGCCTAGCGCTAGGTCGCATCCGAATGTGAGCCACGGATGGTTTCGGGTACAATAATTAATAAGATCCCGGAAGGTCTGGGATTGATAGGGATACTGATAATCGACGCTCCCGTTGATCTCCTTTTCCAAGATCGCGGCAGGGCGGGTAGCGCAATTATCGAAGAAGAAGTTATAACGATATACCCTGTTCTCCGGCCTGTAATTAATAAGCAGGGCATCCCATATATGCTCTTTCTCTTCTTGGGTGAGGTTCAATACTTGCTCCGTGATATCGCTGCCCCGCATTTGGTACTCGATCACGTAGTCTTGGAAATCGGCTACTCCCAGTTTATAATCCGTCTCTCCTTTAGCGAATCGGTAGATAAAATTAGGTTTGGAGAAATCAAATATACCGTAATTGAATATATAATCTATATTTTGCTTGGGATCGTATATGCGTAGAGCGGCATGCCCGTACACGGTGAATACCTCTTCATCGTACGGTGCGCTGGTCATCAGACTGATACGGGCTTCCTCGCTCAGTTTGGGTTGCGCCATCGCCGATAGGGAAAGAATCCCTAGCAGGAATAGAAATATGCTTTTTGTCATTCTCTTCTTAATTATTTGACGCAAAGGTAGATTATTTTTCTTAAACAGTATAGATCGTTTAAGCATAACATATGGCTTTATGTCGAGAAAAGAGATAACTTTGTTTTTATTATAAAGGGAAAAGGAAACTTGGTTATATCTTTGATTATAAGAGTGTTGCAGTTTTTTGTGGATTTTTTTTAAGAAACTTTAGTTTCTTCTAAGGAAAACAAAAGTTTTCCTATGAGGAAACAGAAGTTTCCCTTGCACAAAACTCTAGTTTCTAGCTAGAGAAACAGGCTCACCCGATAAACCTGGGGGATTAAGCATACAGCTTTGTAAGTCTGAAAAGAAAGAATTTTATATCCGTTACTCCTCTTAAAGCAGCTCTAAACGCCTTAATTTTAGCATTAAAAGACTC
>NZ_JAMOKU010000071.1:0-18993 GCF_023656845.1 Parabacteroides sp. Y3-G-102
TCCTTCAGCATACGGAGCTTGAACTCCATGCTGTAATTTTTACGTTCTCTTAACTTGTTTGACATGTTACACACGTTCTTTTAATTGTTAATTACGTGTGAAGTAAATCTGTATCATGTCATGACAACTTAGTTATTTTCTATCCCACACATCAATATCCGGTTCCCTATTTATCCAACGCCTCGTACTTGGAGTGCCGGCTTTTGAACTCGGGGACGATCGCCTTCATCTTGCCTACGATGGCCATATCGTCTCTCGAGCGGCCTAGCCCGACGAGTTCATCTATATCTTGGCAAACCGTATCATAATCGTACTCCCGTACCTTGGCGATCTTGATCTTCGGATGGAAGGTAGGCAGCGTGATCTCCTCGTCGTTCAGTACCTCCTCGTACAGCTTCTCGCCGGCACGAAGGCCCGTGAAACGGATCCCCACGTTCTTGGCGCCCGAAAGCTGGATCATACGTTTCGCCAAGTCGATGATACGCACGGGTTTGCCCATGTCGAAGACGAAGATCTCCCCACCGTTACCCATCGTACCCGCCTCCAATACCAACCGGCAGGCCTCCGGGATCAGCATGAAGAAACGGATGATATCCGGATGCGTCACTGTCACGGGACCGCCCTTGGCAATCTGTTCACGGAACAATGGGATCACGGAGCCGTTAGAACCCAGCACGTTGCCGAAGCGGGTCGTAACGAACTGCGTCACGCCTTCCACATGGCCCTCCTTGATCGCCTTGTCGAGGCTCTGCACGTAAATCTCGCAGATACGTTTCGAGCAACCCATCACGTTCGTAGGATTCACCGCCTTGTCCGTGGAGATCATCACGAATTTCCTCGTGCCATACTTCACGGCCAAGTCGGCGATCACACGGGTACCGTCCACGTTGTTACCCACACTCTCACAAGGATTATCCTCCATCATCGGAACGTGCTTATAGGCCGCCGCATGGAATACATAGGCGGGGCGATGCTCCGAGAAGATCTCCTCCATGCGAGACTTGTTAGCGATGTCCGCCACCAAGGTATAGGCGTTGATATCCCGCCAATCCCTCGCCATCATCAAGCGGATGTCGTGCAAGGGAGTTTCCGCCTGATCTACCAAGATCAAGCGATCCGGAGCGAACGAGGCGATCTGGCGCACCATCTCGCCACCGATGCTGCCGGCGGCTCCCGTTATCAGGATGCGTTGACCACGAAGCAAGCGGCCCACCGCCTCCATGTCTATCTCTATCTTTTCCCGGGGAAGCAGATCCTCGATCTCAACCTTCCGGAGTTGTGTATGTGTCAAATCGCTCCTGCCATCCCATTCTTGCGCCGCCGGGGTCACGTAGATCTTGATCCCTGCCTCCGCCAAACGGGCCACCATATCCGGCTGTTCCCGGATGGAGTCGCTCTTCAAGGGGGAGACGAAAAGGATCGTCGCCCGCTCCCGGCGCATCGCATCGATCAGCTCCTCATCGAAAGGGTACACACGCACTCCCATCAATATACGATTCTGCATGTTCCCGGCCTCCGAGACGAAGCCTGCCAGCACGTACTGTGCGGGATCTTGGTTCTGGATGCTCTTCGCCAAACTGATACCGCCCTGCTTCACGCCGAAGATAAAGGCACGCTCAGCCTTCGACTGGCGAAAGGTCGTCACGTAGAAATACTTCACGAACACACGCATCGCCCACATCAAGCTCATCGCCAGCAGGGAGGATAGCACAAGGTCTCGTTTACGGATATACACCAAGTAAGGCGAAAAATCCGTAAACTCTTGGAAGGTCACCACGCAAACCACACCGAACAGCACGGCGAAGCCCACCCGTTGCAAATCCACGAAGGAAGAGTAACGAATGATGCCCGAATACGTACGGAACAGCCTAAAGCCCACCAGATAAGGCACTAGGCAAACACCCCACGTGAGCGACAGGTGCCAAAAGATGCCCATCGTGGCGAAGATCCCGTTATTCAAGGCATATACCAGCAAACCTGAAAACAGGATCACCAAGCAATCCAACAGGATAATGCTCCAATACGGCAACGCTTTCCTTGAGAAATACCACGTTGAGAGTTTAGAAAAAAGGTTCATCATGAATAAAATTTTTGGTTCATGTCAGCTGGGGCAAGCCCTCCACCTCACCGGCATGCCATCTTCGGTAGTCAGTCAAGGAGGATTCGGGGACGGTCAGCACCACGTAATCCTTCTCGTCCCGCCTCAAAATATGTTTACGGGCGTACGAACGCAACGAGCGATCCGTCACGGACACCATCACGATCGGGAACGGGTAGGCAAACAGGCGCAGCGGCGTGATCTCGCTATCCGGGAAGGTGAGACACAACTGATAGGCAGAACGCTCGAAAGCCACCCAATAAGGACCCGTACAATATAAATGGATCGAGGTACGGTTCGTGCGCTCACGATCCATGATCTCGCTCAGATGCTCGTTTAGTAACGTAACCAAACGTATGCCAGAAGGAAGAGAAGGCATGTTTTGAATTTTTAATTTTCAATTCCCACGTGTTTTAGCCAGCGGTCGTAGTCGGCTAACCGACGGATCAAGGATAATTTACTCTTCTTCGGGGAGGATTCCCGGCTCCACGGATCAATCAACTCGTGCGCACGATAATAATAGATACTGCTATCCGTACAACCATAAAGCGTAAGTAGTAATAATGCCAACGACTGCTCCGCACGGATCAAGGGTAAGAACGAGACGATCGTTCCGATCAACGACTTTTGCCGCTCCTCGTCCCCTAGTATCGTATAGGCGGGCAACAAGAGAGAATAGAGCTTGCACCGCATCACGGCAGAATCCAGCTGCAACTCCCCATAGGCACGCAAGGTCTCCGTCGCCAGCTCACGGTCTATAGCCGTAACGCCACCATCCCCCCAATGACGGCCCAACGCCTCATGAAGACCATTTTGTATCCGGGAATTGTCCAAACGGGTATATACATGCTTGCCTTCCTCGGCCAAGCTGATCACCTCATACTCGCCCGGCTGAACACGCAATAAAGGAACCCACATCCAGTTGTCCACGCATACCATTACCTCCCGCTCGCCGACACCGGGCTGTATTACTACACTTGCCTCAACACCTTTGAAACGACCATCCGTGATGCGTATCCGGTCACCTTTACGCAAATAACCCGCTTCCGGCACATACACCGGAAGCTCATCCGAGTAAGAACGGGCCACCCAACGCAAGTTTTCCATCTCACGATCGGAGACAAAAGGATACGAGCCACGGCCATCCACGCTAGGCAGGAAATTATACAAGGGAAAATCTCGTTTCAAACGGAAGATCTCATACACAGAAGAGCGGATAAACACATAATTGTAGAGCAACGGACGGTGAGTCTCCACCAAACGCCCCTCACGGCGATGCATCTCCACGAAAGAGGGGGCGAAAAAATCGAACGTAGGCTCGCCCAAACGCACCCTGCGATCTAACTCCTTCCGCAAACCCTTGGCTGGACCTTTGTGACAAGCGGGAAGAGATAACACATACCATCTTACGGTGTGGACATCACGCAATGGTAAAGGGGGAAGATCATGACCCATAGATACTTCAATGCCATATCAGCACATTCTATTAATACACTGATAATCTAATACTTAAATCAAATATTCTTTTCTATTCCCGAAAATTTTAAAGCAATAGAAACCATGTCAATATCTCTTCTATCGGGACGTGGAAGATCGGCTACTTGGGAAGTAGCGTAAAAGATAGGAAATGATTATTACCCAGTTGTAGAGACGGAGCGTGCTCCGTCTCCCACCATCTGGCAGTAATTTAAAATACCCATTTGAGGGGATGAGACGGGGCACGCCCCGTCTCTACACGATGTTCGTACGATTTTTTGGGGAGACGTGATGATGCAGGAAATATGAGGTCGTTTCGTCTCCATTGTCGTGCCCATACACCACGAATAGAAACGAAAAATCGAGGAAAGATAAATTCAGAAAACAAACAAAGCCTACACAAAGCCTAAAAATTGTTTGTTATTCGGTGTTTTTTACTAAATTTGCGGCATGGAAGATTACGCTACTTCCCAAGTAGCCGATCACCTACCCCACCTTTGATACATTATTATATATGCTCTCGAAGCAAGCCTTGTTCACCGCAGACATCTTATCCAAAGAGAAGCTCTTCAAATAGATTTGCGTCGTCTTGATTGATTGGTGTCCCAGCAATTCGCTGATCATCTCGATCGGTACACCCTGTTCCTTCAAGGTCGTGGCGAAAGAGTGACGGATTGAGTACGAGGTAACCATTTCCGTCACACCACAGGCATTTGCCAGTTCCTTCAAGGAACTGTTGAAATCAGCCAAGGCAGAGGTATATTCCCGGAAGGCCTCTTCACCCGTTTTCGTCCCACTCAAGAAAGTGAATAGATAAGGAGAATCCCGAAGCGTGCCGGTCATTAACGCAGCCAACAACTCCTTGGCCACAGGCTGTATCTCGACCAACATCGGCGTACCCGTCTTCTGGCGGTTATACCTCAAGACACCATTCCGGATATCACTCTTTTTCAAATGAGCGAAATCGACAAACGCCATACCGCAAAACAAGAACATCAAACACAATGCCCGCTGTGTTTTCCGCAGCCCCGAATCATCCAACGGAGCGGTCATCAACAAACGCAAGGATTCCGTAGGCAACGCCTTCTTCTGTTTGCTTTTCACTCCCATGAAAATTCCCTTGAACAAATAACGGGAAAAAGGAGCCTCCCCATTCTCCATCGCCAACCCATACACACGGCGAATCCTACGCATATAGGTAGACACCGTATTCCACGAGCATTCCCGGTCCCGCAAATAGTCTTGATACCTCAAAAGCATTTCCCGGTCGATACGGGTATAAGGAATCACCTCCTGCCCACAAAAACGCAGGAATGAATTCAAGGCATCTTGATAACTCTTGGCGGACGAATAACGTCCTTGCTCTCTCAATCGGGCTATATACATCCGCATACCCTCCGCTAAATCATACTGTTTCATATTTTCACGTATAAAAAAAGTAAATTACAATAAAAAACACGGTTAATTCGTGATTGTCTACTTACATTTGCAGAAAAACAAATACCATGGACAAGATCGTAGAAATAGCCCGGTTCACCTATCCGGCGGATGCCCAACCGCTGATGGCCCTGTTGAGGTCGGAAGGGATAGAATGTTATCTCCGCAATGAGTTAAGCAGCCAGATCATGGCCGGTTACGTAGACGTAGGCGGCGCACGGGTGGAGATTCTGGAAAGCGACGTTCCCCGAGCCATGAAGATCATGGAGGAAGGCGGTTACGACCTGCCCCGGGAAGACGAGCAAGCGGAACCGGTAGAACAAGTCGCCGGATTCGCACGTCATATCCCTTTTCTACGAAAATATCCCTTAGAGAAACAAATCATGATCCTATTCGTCATCATAGCTGTCTTTTTGGCTTTGGTGATTTACTTCGGATCGCTTATTTCCTCAAACTAAACAAATGTAATCAATGGCACGCAGAAAGATAACAAATAGTCAAGCCGTATGTATCACCTTACTATGGGGTGTCTTATGCTACATGCTGCTTGTATACAGCGAGACAATCAATTTCGACGTCATATTTGCCCTTGTAGCCTCCGCTATCATTGTGTTCGTTCCGATCTATAAGAATTTCAAGCATAGAGATGAATAACATTTCGTCGTTTTTTCAAACTTAATATATCTAAATGATATTTTTTACGCATTTTCTCTTTCAATTATTTGCTAGTGTCAAAAATTAGCTTACCTTTGCCACGTCGTTAAACAAACGGCGTACGGATAACAAAATGGTATAACATTCTAAATATAAAATTCAGTCATGAAGGCAAGTGAAGTTTTAGACAACTTGAAAAGAAGATTTCCGAACGAACCGGAATATCATCAAGCAGTATCAGAGGTTTTAGGGACTATCGAGGAAGCTTACAACGAGCATCCGGAATTTGAGAAAAGCAACTTGATCGAGCGCCTTTGTATCCCCGATCGCATTTTCTCTTTCCGTGTAACTTGGATGGACGATAAGGGACAAATCCAGACGAACATGGGTTACCGTATCCAGCACAACAACGCTATCGGCCCGTACAAAGGCGGTATCCGTTTCCACGCTTCCGTAAACCAATCGATCCTTAAGTTCTTGGCTTTTGAGCAAACGTTTAAAAATTCACTGACTACATTGCCGATGGGTGGTGGTAAAGGAGGTTCCGACTTTAGCCCGAGAGGAAAGTCAAACGCTGAGATCATGCGTTTCTGCCAAGCCTTCATCCTTGAGTTATGGCACCATATCGGTCCGGACACGGATGTTCCCGCCGGCGATATCGGTGTAGGCGGACGTGAGGTGGCTTATATGTATGGAATGTACAAGAAATTGGCTCGTGAGAATACGGGTACATTCACGGGTAAGGGTATCGAGTTCGGAGGTTCCTTGATCCGTCCGGAAGCTACAGGTTACGGAAACGTATATTTCTTGTTGCAGATGCTGAAAACCCGCAACATTGACATCAAGGACAAGGTAGTTTGTGTATCAGGTTCCGGAAACGTGGCTCAATATACGGTAGAGAAATTAATCAGTCTTGGAGCGAAAGTTGTCACGATGTCTGATTCCGACGGTTATATCTATGATCCGGATGGTATCGACCGTGAGAAACTGGATTATATCATGGAGTTGAAGAACTTGTATCGTGGCCGTATCCGTGAATACGCGGAGCAATACGGATGCAAATATGTACAAGGCGCTCGTCCTTGGGGAGAGAAATGTGACATCGCTATGCCGAGCGCAACCCAGAATGAGTTGAACGGCGACGATGCCAAGACTTTATTGGCTAACGGTTGCTTCGCCGTATCCGAGGGTGCTAACATGCCTTCTACACCAGAAGCTATCGACGCATTCCTTGAGGCCAAGATCCTTTACGCTCCGGGTAAGGCCGCTAACGCAGGTGGTGTATCCGTTTCCGGTCTTGAGATGACTCAGAACGCACAGAAGTTAAGCTGGAGCAGCGAGGAAGTAGACCAGAAACTTCAGAGCATCATGGAAAACATCCACGAGCAATGCGTAAAATACGGAAAGCAAGAGGATGGTTACGTAAACTACGTGAAAGGCGCCAACGTAGCCGGCTTCATGAAGGTAGCTAAGGCTATGATGGCACAAGGAATACTCTAGGTAATTGAAAATTAAGAATTGAGAATTGAAAATTAGTTAGAGAGGAGCGATTGATGATCATATAAGCGAGGGGGATAGGCTTTGAGAGGCTATTCCCCTTTCTTATTTCCGACGAAGTCCCAATTTTCAATTTTCAATTCTTAATTTTCAATTAAAAAGCGGTATCTTAGTGCCGTAAATCGATAAGTATGATAACAGAAGAACTTAGGAAGCTATACCAATCATATACCGGATCACCGGCAGAGGAAATAACGGAGTTACCGTCATCCGGCTCTAACCGCCGGTATTTCAGGATAAAAGGTCCTGAGACGTTGATTGGAGTTAGTGGCACTTCTATTGAGGAGAACGAGGCTTTTATCTATATGGCAAAACATTTCCGGGGGAAGGGCTTACCCGTACCGCAAGTATATGCCAGCTCGGACGACCATTCATTTTATATCCAAGAAGATTTAGGAGATACGCTTCTTTTCAACGCCATCGAGAAAGGCCGTAAAAGCAGTGTATTCGACGAGGAGGAACGCCGTTTATTACACAAGACGATCACCAAACTCCCCGACATCCAGTTCTTGGGGTCCGACGGTTTCGATTTCTCGTATTGCCATCCGCAAGCCGAGTTCAACCAACGGTCTATCCTTTGGGACTTGAATTATTTCAAGTACTGTTTCTTAAAGGCTACCGGTATGGAGTTTCAGGAAAACCGTCTGGAGGATGATTTCTTGAAGATGAGCGACGTATTGTTACGCAGTTCATCCGCCACGTTCCTATACCGCGATTTCCAGTCACGCAATGTTATGGTAAAGGACGGAGAGCCTTGGTTTATTGATTTTCAAGGTGGACGAAAAGGCCCGGTTTATTACGACGTGGCTTCCTTCCTTTGGCAGGCGAAAGCGAAATATCCGGAGGATCTGAGGAATGAATTACTATCGGATTATATCACGGCCCTACGTAAATATATCCCGGTAGACGAGGCTTACTTCCATAGCCAGCTGCGCCATTTCGTCCTGTTTAGGACCTTGCAGGTATTGGGGGCTTATGGTTTCCGGGGGTATTTCGAGAAAAAGCCTCATTTCATCCAAAGCGTCCCGTTCGCGATCGAGAACCTGCGGCAGTTATTGAAGAATGACTATCCGGAATATCCCTATTTATGCTCCGTCCTTCGTGAGCTTACCGGGTTGAAACAATTCACGGACGATATCCAGAAACATATGCTGGAAGTAAAGGTCATGAGCTTCGCCTATAAAAAAGGAATCCCGAACGACCCTAGCGGGAACGGAGGTGGATTCGTATTCGATTGCCGTGCGATAAATAACCCCGGTAAATACGAGCGTTACAACCATTTCACCGGTTTGGATGAGCCAGTGATCCAGTTCTTGGAGGATGACGGGGAGATCACGAATTTCCTCGAGCATGTCTACCATATCGTAGACGCCTCGGTAAAACGATATATGGATCGTGGATTCACCAATTTGATGATTTGTTTCGGATGTACGGGAGGACAGCACCGTTCGGTCTATTCCGCACAACATCTGGCGGAACATCTTAACACCAAGTTCGGAGTAAAAGTACATTTAGTACATAGAGAACAAAATATAGAACAACTCTTTAACCCTACATTATGAAAGCTATGATTTTCGCGGCCGGTACTGGTTCCAGACTGAAGCCGTTAACCGATCACACGCCAAAAGCGCTTATACCTATCGGGGGCAAACCGATGCTAGAACACGTCATACTGAAACTGAAATCCTCCGGTTTCGACCAGATCGTGATCAATATCCACCATTTAGGCAACCAGATCGTGGATTTTCTGGAGGCGAACAACAACTTCGGTGTCCGGATCGAAATCTCGGACGAGAGCGATTATCTGCTGGATACGGGAGGAGGAATCAAGAAGGCCACTTCTCTTTTATGCGGGAACGAGCCTTTCTTGATACATAATGTCGATATCTTATCGAACGTGGATCTCAAGAAACTATACGATACCCATGTACAAACGAACCCGTTGGCTACCTTACTCGTCAGCCAGCGCAATACCTCACGTTATCTATTATTTAATAAGGAGAATAGACTGTGTGGTTGGCGTAATCATGAGACCGGCGAGGTAAAATCTTACTATCCCTATTTTGACCCGGATCAACACAACGAGTACGCCTTTAGCGGAATCCACGTACTCTCGCCCAAGATATTGGAGCTGATGGAAGAATGGACCGGAAAGTTCTCTATCATTAACTTCTATCTGGCTATTTGCGCCAAAACCGATATCAGGGCTTATATGGCGGATAACCTAAAACTATTGGATATCGGCAAGCCGGAAACCTTGGCCTCCGCCGAGGAATGGCTACGACAAAACATCTAACAAAATATTTCACACATGAAAAAAACTAGTTTTATCTACTTACTCTTGTTGATCGCGCTGGGCCTCAGCTCTTGCCAGCAAGAGAAGACTTTCAAGGTTCTTCAATTCAACATCTGGCAGGAAGGCGCTGTCGTAAAAGGAGGCTTTGACGCTATCGCTGACGAGATCGTAAGAAGTAACGCCGATTTCGTTACGTTAAGCGAGGTACGTAATTATCATCAGACCCGTTTTTGCGACCGGATCGTGGAAGCGTTGCAGCAAAGAGGACAAACGTACTATTCTTTCTACACCGAGGATTCCGGTCTGTTAAGCCGCTACCCGATCACGGATAGCACGACCGTCTATCCCTTGAACGATGACAGGGGTAGTATGTACAAGGCCATTACCCACATCGGCGATACCGAGGTAGCTCTTTACACCGCCCATCTGGATTATCGCAATTGCGCTTATTACGATGCCCGTGGATACGACGGAAATACATGGGACGAGGAACCCCCTGTCACCAATCTGGATACACTCCTATGGTTGAACGAACAATCTGTCCGTGACGACGCTATCGCTTGCTTCCTAAAAGAGGCGAAAAAGGATCGGAAAGCCGGACGGATCGTTATCCTCGGAGGGGACTTTAACGAGCCTTCCCATCTGGACTGGACCGAGGCGACCAAAGAGATGAGAGACCACCAAGGATTGGTTGTTCCTTGGCACGTATCCGTCATGCTGGAGAAAGACGGCTTCAAAGATACGTACCGTGAGATCTTCCCGAACCCTGTAACTCATCCGGGACTTACCTGCCCGGCGGACTGTAAGGATATCGCTTTAGAGAAATTAGTTTGGTCGCCGAAAGCGGACGATAGAGATCGCATCGATTTCATCCATTACGCTCCATTCGAGGGATTAACGCTTACAGATGTATGTATCATCGGTCCGAAAGGTGACATCCTCCGTGGGCAAAGAGAGACGGAAGAGACCTCCGACCCGATCATGACTCCCCTTGGAATCTGGCCTACCGACCACAAAGCGGTTCTTGCCACTTTCCACTTGAAATAAAAAATGGATTCGCGAGACCCGTCTTACCGGCTCGTCTCGCAAATCCACAAACAACTATCTTCTCTTGAAACGCTATCTTTTTATGGTTTCAATACCACGCCAAGACTTTTCTTCCCATCCATCTTAATCGTAATCGGAGCATCAAAACGTACATGACGAAGATATTCCGTCTCCTCTACGGCAGGTTGCGCATTCAAGAACGCCTCATCGAACCAACCATCTCCCTTAAATGGATTAACCGTAAAATAGCCCACTCCGAACGAAGTCAGGTTCTGGAAGAAATGGGTACCTTGACTCGGGTCTACCCGATAATTCTCCAATCCGCACTCCACGATCACCCGTGCGTTACTGATATGCGGCCATTTCACCGGAATACCCAACCAAGAGTCGCTGCTCCCCCATCGGCCGGGGCCGACTAATACGTATCCTTTCTCCTGATCGGTAAACGAACGGTTCATCTTCTCGATCTCATAAGCGATCAACTGATTATTGGATGAATTAAAAGCGCCCGTCTTCACATAGATAATATCCTGTACGTCGCCAACGATACCATGCCCCAAAACACTGGTAGAAGAAAGGATGGTTTCCTCGTTCTTCACCAAGCTCAGATCCTCGTCCATAATCTCTTTATTATCTACGATCGGACGGATTTGCAACAGATAGAAAGTCGCCCTTGTATGATCCGAAGGGTCCATGTTGACAGCGAACTCAATCTCTACCGGACGGCCCATTTCCTGCTGCCCGATCCGTAAGATCTGATCCAACGTATCCGCCAGCGGGAACACGTCATGCTGTAGGATATTCACGAAAGAAAGTATCTTACGACCGCCCGGATAATAACCGTCACGGATAATCTGATCGTACGGATCGTATGTAGAGACAATATATTTCAAGGAACCCTCAGCGTCCGCCTCCTTCAAGCCCAGCTTCACCAAGTTAAAGGCATCATCTACCGAGAAGGCTTCCGCCATATTCTTCAAATCCAAGGCATAGAAACGAGTCTGCGTTTCCCTAAGAGCGAAATCCATCGTACTCATCTGCAAGATGCTATGGGGATGTCGGGGAGAGAAACGCAAGGTTTGCCCGCCATCGACGATATATTTACCCAATCCCAAGGCGATATTCGCGATCCCATCCTCCGCCTTCTCGTTACCGATCGGATAGAAATTCAAGGAACGGGCCACGCCCGACATCGTCGGATAGAAATGATCATTATAACGGGAGCCCACCACTTCTTGCAAGACGATAGCCATCTTCTCCTGATCGATCAAGTTCGAGGTAGCCGTCATATACGCCTTACTATCCTTATAAAAGACAGAGGCATACACCGCCTTGATAGCGTCGCTCACCGTACGGAGCATATCGTATTTCTCCTCGATCTTAGGTACCATATACGTAGAATAGATCCCGGCGAAAGGTTGATAATGCGAATCTTCCAGCAGGCTGGAGGAACGCACGGCGATCGGGCTTTTCACCACATCGAAGAAAGCCATCAAGTCCTCGATTAAACGGGAGGGCAAGCTGGCCCGCAAGAAATACCGGAGGATCGTCTCATCGTCCGCATCGCCCAGCGCTACCGGATACAACTCGTTCGTCTCCATGAACTCGTCGAAGATATCGGTACAGATCACGACCGTCTTCGGGATATTCACGGCAAAATTATCACTCTCCAGCTTAGGGTATCGCTTCACCATCGCACCGATAAAGGCAAGACCTCTACCCTTACCTCCCAGCGAACCGTCACCGATACGGGCAAAATTACTATACTCATCAAAACGATCCTTCTGATAAACCGCCACGACACCCGTGTTCTTCATCCGGCGATATTGCACGATCAAGTCGAAAATCAATTTCCGAGCCTCATCCATATCCTTATAGTCACTCACGTCCACATGCTTCAAAACCTCGGCGGGCGGAAACATGGCACGGGAATAAAAGAAACGGGAGAAATGATTCCGGGAGAGATGGTAAACCAACGAATCGTCGGGAATCTGGAAGACTTTCTTTTGAAGGTCTTTCAAATCCTTGATGCGCATGATCTCCTCTTTCGTATGCGGATTCAGGATCACGAAATCGCCGAAGCCGAAACGCTGCATGATCTTCTTTTTCAAATCCTGCGGGTAACTCTTGGAATTCTTATCGATAAACGAGGCGTTCAGTTCCTTCGCGTACACATGGTTGCTGGCCTCCGAAGATTCCAGCACGAAAGGAATGATCAAACCCGTTTTCCGTACATACTGTCCGAACTTATAACCGGCATACGGATCTTTCACGCCATTGTGCATAAAACTCATATCCGAGATAATACCCAACATATTATCCCGATACTGATCAAAAATACGTACCGCCTCCTCGTAATTCCGGGCCAATTTGATCTTCGGACGACCCCGCATACGCAACGTACGCTGGTGATCGTTCAACGCCTCCTTCGCGAACATTTGGCTCTGCTCCAGCACGAACTTATATAAATGAGGCAAAGCGGACGAATAGAAACGAATGGAATCCTCCACCAACAAGATGATCTGTACGCCCACGCTGGCCGTATCGTCCGGAGCGTTCATCTTATCCTCGATCAACTTGATAATCGCCAGTAACAACTCCGAGTTACCCAACCAGCTGAACACATAATCGATAGCGCTCAGATCCTCGTTGGCGATCCGCTTAGACACCTCTTTCGAGAAAGGAGTCAATACGACGATCGGGATATTCGGATAATGCACCTTTATCTCGCTCGCCGCAGCGAATATATCCCGGTTATCCATATTCGGCATGCAAATGATCAATTCGAAGTTCCGGTTCTTCAACTCATTCAAAGCCTCCTCCTCGGTAGTCACCTGCGTAAACCGGGGTGGGTAACGGAGGCTTAAGGAAGTATATTCGTTAAATATCTGCTCATCTACACGCCCGTCATCTTCCAGCATGAAGGAATCATATTTCGTAGCGATAAGCAATACATTATATATACGCTTATTCATTAGATTGGCAAACGGGGTGTCTCTGAACACCAAGTCTTTTAAGTTCGGTATACCGCTCATAATAGATTCTGATAGAATTATTCGAGTCAAATGTAAGGAAAAATAATAACTATTGAAACATGAAAGTACGCATTCTGACTCTAACTGAAGATTTTTAGGTTTTCACTGATAAAAAGTAAGCGAAACTCTTGGTCATTCCAAAGAATTACCTACATTTGCCAACAGAATGTTATCCTTTTAAAGAATATAAATGCTATGAAGACTGAAGTTATTTTATCAGCGCTAGAGGCAAAACATCCGGGAGAAAAGGAGTATTTGCAAGCAGTAAAAGAAGTGCTTTTATCAATTGAGGAAGTGTACAACCAACATCCGGAATTTGAGAAAGCGAAAATCATTGAACGCCTAGTTGAGCCGGAACGTATTTTCACTTTCCGTGTGCCTTGGGTAGATGATAAAGGTGAGATACAAGTTAACTTGGGATACCGTGTTCAGTTCAACAACGCGATCGGCCCGTACAAGGGAGGTATCCGTTTCCACCCGTCCGTTAACTTGTCTATCTTGAAATTCTTAGGATTCGAGCAAACATTTAAAAACGCTTTGACAACCCTTCCGATGGGTGGTGGCAAAGGTGGTTCCGATTTCGCTCCGAGAGGAAAGAGCGATGCCGAGATCATGCGTTTCTGCCAAGCGTTTATTCTTGAATTATGGCGTAATCTTGGTCCGGACAGGGATGTTCCGGCTGGCGATATAGGCGTAGGTGGCCGTGAGGTTGGTTATATGTACGGTATGTACAAGAAATTGGCTCGCGAGAACACAGGTACGTTCACGGGTAAGGGCATGGAGTTCGGAGGTTCTATCCTTCGTCCGGAAGCTACCGGCTTCGGCGCTCTTTATTTCGTACATCAAATGCTGGAGACTCACGGAATCGATATCAAGGACAAGACGGTCGCCATCTCCGGTTTCGGCAACGTGGCTTGGGGTGCCGCTACAAAGGCAACCGAGTTGGGCGCTAAAGTGGTTACTATCTCCGGTCCTGACGGATATATCTATGATCCGGCGGGTATCTCCGGCGAGAAGATCGACTATATGTTGGAATTGCGTAATTCCGGAAATGATATCGTAGCTCCTTACGCAGACGAATTCCCGGGCTCTACCTTCTATCCCGGCAAGAAACCTTGGGAACAAAAAGTAGATATAGCCTTGCCATGCGCTACCCAGAATGAGTTGAACGAGGCTGACGCTCGTAAGTTGATCGAGAACAAGACTTTGTGCGTAGCTGAGGTTTCTAACATGGGTTGTACGGCTGAGGCTGTAGACTTGTTCATCGAGCATAAGCAATTATTCGCTCCGGGTAAGGCTGTCAACGCCGGTGGTGTGGCTACTTCCGGATTGGAGATGACCCAGAACGCTATGCATATCTCATGGACTGCCGCCGAGGTAGACGCTAAATTACATCAGATCATGAGCGCAATCCACGAACAATGCGTAGCTCACGGTAAAGATGGCGAATATATCAATTATGTAAAAGGCGCAAATATCGCAGGCTTCATGAAAGTAGCGAAAGCTATGATGGCTCAAGGTATCGTATAAGAATAAGGTCAGTTTAGGCTAAATAAAAACATAGTTATGAATTCTTTGAACCTTAGTTATGGTTTGAGAATTTCATAACTATGTTTTTTAAGCTCATATCAGCGGACTTTCCCGGGGTTCTTAGCGATAAAATCCTTCCATCCCGTATACTTCTTTTCCGAGATCGGATTATTGGTTTGGAAATAATGACAAACAGCCGCCGCCAACCCATCCGTAGCGTCCAATTGCGGAAGCATAGACTCATCCGGTATCTTCAGATAGCGTTGTAGCATGCCGGCCACTTGTTCTTTCGCCGCATTTCCATTCCCCGTGATCGAGAGCTTGATTTTTAGAGGGGCGTACTCGAAGATCGGGATATCCCGCTCCAAGGCCGCCGCCATCGCTACTCCTTGTGCCCTTCCGAGTTTCAACATACTCTGTACGTTCTTCCCGAAGAAAGGCGCCTCGATAGCCAACTCATCCGGATGGTATTGATCGATCAAGGCCAAGACCCGTTCGAATATCTTACGCAGACGGAGATAATGATCCTCATATTTATTCAATTGCAGGATTCCCATAGCTTCCAGCTTCGGTTTATTCCCCTCGATCTTCAAGATTCCGTATCCCATCACGATCGTACCGGGGTCTATGCCTAATATAATACGGTCCTTGATCATTTAGGTAGCTCTATATCTTCCAACAGGGTAGAGAATCCTGCGATTTTCTCTTTATAACGTCCTATCAAATCTTGCTGCAAGGCTCCGCCTTCCTTACGCACCCACTCATTCAACGAATCGATATCCCTCGTATGAAACTGTACGGAAAAACTTTCACCTTCCTCATTCCGCGAATCCAAGATCCGTCTCAAATAAGGACTATAAAGGATACCGCTCTCGGAGGCTTTCGGTATATAACTATTCTTCAAATATTCCAGACACTCATCCACGATATCCTTATGGATATGAAAAGTCGTATTATAAACTATCATCTTCTTTCCTTTCTCTTGAAATTTCTTATACAAAGATAGCGCATATATCAAGAAAAGCCTTATATTTGCACATGAATTAACAAGACGGGGCATTAGCTCATCTGGCTAGAGCGACAGACTGGCAGTCTGTAGGTGATCGGTTCGAGTCCGATATGCTCCACTTCTGATCTACCCTGCGTTTATTAAGCTTCTTGATATAATTTCAATGGTATATACATCCGTCTTGTCGAACTAGACATATCGAGAACAGTCTGATATATGAACCCATTTTTCTCATAAAACAAGTTTGTCTTCGGATTATTTAGTGAGTCAACTGTTATAAATTGACATCTGGCAACTTTATAATTAAGGAAAGTGTCCATGATGAAATTGATTATAAATGTCCCTATTCCTTGGCCTTGCATATCTCTATCCTTGTAGCAAGATGTCCTATATTTATAGCAGGGAAAGCGGATAGATCCTCATAGCCAGATAACAGCTTAATAGAAAAATCAATATCCGAGAATCGGGTTTTTTCCTCCATTATTATTCGCTACACGCTGCATCTCTCTTCTACGGAGTTCAATTTGTTCTTTCTCCGTATCCGTAAAGTCCTGGACAATACATTTACGTATTACACCGTGGAAACGTATAATGTCCTCACGTGTCATGTCTGGATTTGGAATGGAACTTTGCATGAATGAGCCTTCCTATCCTTTTAGATATTTATCGATACACCTACGATCCCAATTGATACCCCGTCTTACGATTTTCGCGGGAATTCCCGCAAGGATCACATTCGGCTCATTAAATTCCTTCGTTACGACACTGCCCCAGCCTACAATACTGTTATCAGATATTTTTACATTCTTACCGATCTTAGCGTCTTTTCCGATCCACACATGTTTGCCTATCTCTATGTACTTCGCAAAATTAATCGGCGCACCCTCCAAATCCGTTATCGTATGCGCATCGGTACACCAGATATCGACACCCCAGCTTAACTGACTATCATCACCAATGCTGACACGCGAGTCATTTTCCTGCAAGTATAACGTAACGCCATTGATTACTACACGATCCCCTATATCTACCCGGCAATTATTAGCGACCCTCGAAACACCCGCACCCAATCCCGGCAACTGCCCAATGATGAGCTTTAATCCCGTCATACCCAATATCGAAGAGTATCGTAAGATAATCGTTCCCACATTTACGATGTTATTATCCCCTTTTACGATCAAGAGAAAGCCATCACTAAGCAATAATTCCTCCGCCTTATCTTCTGATTCAAAACACATTGAGACCTGATTATTATTTCCTGCGATCGTTATGTTGGCCCGATTGACAACCTTAGCGAATCTCTCATTCGGGGCAGAAATACAATTGACTCTACCATGCGGGAAAATTAATGTAAGCTCGTTGTTCTGTCCGTTTATATGTTCCATGTCATTCCATACTTTATAATTCGCATTCTATTATTGCAATACGACTCCTTGTTTCACTTCCCAAATATACGAAAAGAAATGATTCACGCCGAGAAAAGCGATAACGCTTGCCTTCATTATTATTCCCGGCCGACAATTAAAATCAGATGGGTAAAAAGGAGCCAACTTCATCGGCACATGGAGTTAACTTACTTGGTCATTTAAGTTAACTTACTTGGTCATCGAAGTTAACTTACTTTTCTGATACCTTTATTTTAATACAACCCGAACCTAAGTGCGTTTTTATATTCTTCTATTTCCACGATCTCGTTGAGTTTGCCAATATTGATACGATGAGCGTCATCTACAAAAAACAATATCCTTTCGCATGGCAATAAATATATCCTTCGTATATTTGTTGGAAATTAAAAATAACGAGCATGGAAGAAATAAGTAAAGTTACAAAAAGCCGGGTACACCACGGATTCAACATCTCTATAGCACGAAATAGAAAAGGTTTGAAGCAAGCTGCTTTGGCTGATATGCTCGGTATATCCCAACAAAGGCTGTCCCAACTAGAGAACCAGCGGGTAGTCAAGGACGAGATACTAGAGAAGGTATCCGAGGCAACCGGCGTTTCCGTAGAAGATTTAAAGACGATTGAGGAACCGATGAGCGTTTATATTGAAAATAATAACACAATATCCGATTCATCAAACATTGGAAGTGTCGGTGATAGTATTGGAGAATACACACAAACATATAACACCAATCCCCTCGACAAGATCGTAGAGTTATACGAACGTCTCCTAAAGGAAGAGAAAGAACGAGTAAAGACATTAGAAAAGCGCATCAAAGAGCTAGAAGGAAAAGCGTAGATCTTTTTTGACACCGTCCAGCATTTTGTGTAAATAGAAAACTTTAGGATTTAGGTTTCATACTTGAATCCAGTTTTCAAATATAGTAATAAATCGATAGTCCCATCAAATAACATCTTATCAATAGTTGTTTGTATCTTCATCAAAGAGGAATGGACTAATTCTGTATCACATATAAATACCTTCTTTTTCAATTCGGTTTCTCAAAAGTGAATCCATGTGATCCCGTAATCGGACGATATCGACATTACAACCAAACAGAGTTTGCAGATCTTCCTTTATATGTACCAATGCGAACATATTAGGCTTTGAGGTTTCCAAATAAACATCAACGTCACTATCTTCTGTTTGCTCCCCTCTGGCAACAGAGCCGAATATTCCCATACGGATAATGCTATATTTAGAAGCATTCTTCGCCATATAATCACGCAAGATATTCATATATTCAGCTGTTGATTCCATATCCTCTTATTCATTTGATACAAATGATAGGCTCACCCGATAAATCAGGGGGAAAATTCTTTAATTCTATAGAAAATTTGCACCTTTGTACCATGAACAATCAAGGACTATTAGCATTGGCACAGTTGATTCTGCCATCAGAGATACTTT
>NZ_JAMOKU010000072.1:0-18377 GCF_023656845.1 Parabacteroides sp. Y3-G-102
ATTGATAATAAGAATGAAGAAGATGCAATTTCTCTTCTTCGCTGTAATGCTCATGTTTTTTGCGCATAATAATTACACATTTTATTGTTATTGAATGTGTCTACCTATATCAGCATAAGACAAGTTATCAATCCGCCGGATACACAATTCCCAACTGCCGGCGTACTTCATCGATAATCTCCAATGTAATCAAAGAATTATCAAGGCTATTGATTTCTGACTCCCGCTTGCCAGACAAGACGAGGTTGATAAATTCCGCTACCTCATAATAGTACTCATCCTTATCGGCGACCACGCTTAGGTCTTCCGGAACCGGTTCCGGGCCTTTTCCCATCGCCGGAGCTAAACGGGGAGAATACGTCACTTTACGGATGATATTGATCCGGTCCAAGGTCAAGTTCCCCTCCTCCCCTTGTATCTCGGTAGGCAAGGCGGAGTTGGCGATCTTAGAATAAAGCACCGTGGCGTTCATCCCCTCATACAAGAAATTCACGGCCCCTTGCCCGTCCGCTCCTGAGGACAGGACTATGCCCGAGGCATCTATCTTCTTTGGGCGACCAAACAAGACAACCATCGGATAGACCGTATAAATACCGATATCCATCATGGCCCCATTAGACAACTCCGGCTTGAAAGCGTTTAACACGATTCCTTCCTTGAACTTATCATAACGGGAGGAATACTGGCAATAGCAGGCGAAATAACGACGAACCGTACCTACACGCCCAAGATTCTCTCGTACGGCAAGAAAGTTCGGCGTAAGCGTAGGCTTCATCGCCTCCATCAACGTGACATTATATGTACGGGAAGCCTCGATCATCGCACGTACTTCTTTCGCGTTGGAAGCGAAGGGTTTCTCGCAAAGAACATGCTTGCCATAGCTCATGCAAAGAATACTCTGGGAGGCATGAAGGAAGTTCGGGGAGGCAATATACACAGCGTCGATCAACGGGCTTTTCGCCATCTCCTCCAAGGAGGTAAACGTATACGGTATATTATGTTTCGAGGCGAAAGCATCCGCCGTCTCCTGAGTTCTCGAATATACAGCTACCAGTTCAAAACGCTCATCCTGCCGGGCTCCGGCAATTACCCAATCACTTATGAAATTGGTTCCGACTACACCAAAACGTACTTTATCCATATTCTATCGTATTATGTTCTTCATTTACAAATGTACGATTTCTGTTTAACATAAATACTCCGTGGAAATGTTATTGTATCTATAAAAAGGATAAGTCACAGGAACTTTTTCGCAACGACGCTGTTTAATCTATACAATTTAAAACCGTTTTAAAACTAAATCAAGTATGAAAAGAATTGTATCTTTTATCGTCGTTCTCGCTGTCGCTATGTGCGGAATGACACAAGTTATGGCTCAAAAATCGATAACAAAGGAAGCCAAAAAAGTAGAGAGAGAAATCAAGAAACAAGAGCGTCTGGCACAAGATGCCGTAGAAGGCCAAGAAGAGTTTAACGCCGCTGTACAAGCTATCAACAACCAATCATTCGTATTGGAGGCTAACAACATACAACCGATGAACGGACAGGTATTCTACGTAAATTCAAATACGAACTTCGTATCTTTGAATGACGGACAGGCTATGGTCCAGATCGCATCCAACTCTCCGTATCCCGGTCCTAACGGATTAGGTGGTATCACCGTACAAGGTAGCGCCTCCAATATCCAGACCAAGCAGGATGACAAGGGCAATGTTTATCTGAACATGAACGTACAGGGTGTGTTTATCTCCGCTACCGTTAGCTTGATGCTTACCAACGGAACAAACAACGCAACCGTTACCGTAGACCCGAACTTCTCCGGTAGAAACTTGAGAATGACCGGTACCCTACTTCCGTACTCGCAATCGAACATTTTCCAGGGAACAACATATTAATCATGTCCAACTTTTCTATAATAAAGAAGGCGGTGCTCCGTGAGGAACATCGCCTTCGAACTATTTATAGATAGCCTTATCTCTTATTTACGGAAAGGAGCCTTTACCACTTGAGCCTTCAAGTTCTTATTACGCACCTTGATAAAGATATCCGTACCCGCTTTCGCGAACTCAGGTTTCACGTATCCCATACCGATCCCCTTCTTCAATACCGGAGACATCGTACCAGAAGTAACCACGCCGATTACATTCCCTTCCGCATCGGCGATCTCATAGCCATGACGGGGAATTCCCTTTTCCTGCAACTCGAAAGCACACAACTTACGGGTTACGCCCTCTTTCTTCTGACGCTCCAATTCCGCACGATTCGTAAAGTTCTTACCCTCGGCGAACTTCGTGATCCAGCCTAAACCAGCCTCGATCGGAGAGGTCGTATCGTCCAAATCATTTCCATACAGACAGAAGCCCATCTCAAGACGAAGCGTATCGCGTGCTCCCAAACCGATCGGCTTGATGCCTTCTGGCTTACCAGCCTCGAAGATAGCGTTCCAGATCGTCATCGCATCACTCGGATAGAAATACAACTCGAAGCCACCCGCACCGGTATACCCCGTGTTGGAGATAATCACGTTTTTGCAACCGGCGAACTCACCCGTCACAAATGAATAGTAAGGAATAGAAGATAAATCAACCGGAGTAAGACGTTGAAGAACCTCCTGTGCTTTCGGTCCTTGGATAGCCAATTGAGCCGTACGGTCGGAAGAATTCTCCAATTCGGCACCTACCGTATTATGGCTTACGCACCAATCCCAATCCTTGTCGATATTACCGGCGTTTACGACCAGCAAATATTTCTCCGGCTCGTAATGATATACCAAAAGGTCATCCACGATACCTCCCTTGTCGTTCGGGAAACAAGTATATTGAGCCTTACCAAGCGGCAAGACAGAAGCGTCGTTAGAAGTTACGCTTTGAATGAAAGCCAAGGCGTTCGGGCCTTTTACCCAAAACTCGCCCATGTGGGAAACATCAAACACACCTACACCATTCACTACAGTCATGTGTTCGTCGATAATTCCGGAATATTCGATAGGCATATTGAAACCTGCGAATTCGTGCATCTTTGCACCCAACGCGATATGCACGTCGGTAAACGGAGTTGTTTTCATGTAATTATTGCATTTAAGATTTACGAGCCGATAGCTCTATGATTTTTATAACTGTTTCCATACTCTTCTCCAACGAACGAACGGGCAAGAACTCATAACGTCCGTGGAAATTCAGGCCTCCCGCGAAAATATTCGGGCAAGGCAATCCCATAAACGACAGGCGGGCACCATCCGTACCTCCCCGGATCGGTTTCACGATCGGTTCCACCCCGACAGAGATCATCGCCTCAAACGCCAAATCAACGATATGCTTCTGGGGCTCCACGACCTCGCGCATATTGTAATATTGATCCCGAAGCTCCAAATGCGCACATCCCGGATGCGCTTCATTCATCTTATCAACCAACGTACGAAGCAATTCTTTCTTCTCCTCGAACAACTTCCGGTCATGGTCACGGATGATGTAAGATAGAGTAGCCTCCTCGACTGAACCGGTCATACCGGTCAAATGGAAGAATCCCTCATAACCAGTCGTATGCTCCGGACGTTGCTCGGCCGGCAACCAAGAAGCAAACTCGATCGCACGCAAGGAAGCGTTTTGCATCTTATCCTTGGCGTATCCCGGATGTACGTTCAAGCCCTTGAAGATAATTTTAGCGCCGGCGGCATTGAAATTCTCATATTCCAACTCACCGATTTGTCCACCGTCAATCGTATATCCCCAATCACAACCGAACTTCTCCACGTCGAAATGATCAGCACCTTGTCCGATTTCCTCATCCGGGGTAAAAGCGATACGGATCTTACCGTGCTTGATCTCCGGATGATCCTTCAAATATTGCATAGAGGCGACGATAGCGGCTACACCTCCCTTATCATCGGCACCTAATAAAGTCTTACCATTCGTTACGATAATATCCTGTCCCTTATAATCTGAAAGCTCTGGGAACATCGATTGAGATAGTACAACATTTTCTTCCGCATCCAAGACAATATCACCACCCAGATAAGTCACGATACGAGGTTGAACATTCTTACCCGACATATCCGGACTCGTATCCAAATGAGCGATAAAACCGATAGTCGGGATTTTCTCGTCCGTATTAGCCGGCAGAGTAGCCATTACATAACTATTCTCATCCAAGGAGATCTCCTCCATACCGATCGCTTCCAATTCCTTCACCAAAGCCTCGGCAAAGACACGTTGTCCCGGCGTACTAGGAGTCGTACCCGTCTCCTCGTTCGACTGGGTATCGAACGTAACGTACTTTAAAAATCTATCTAAAACTGTCATAACTCACTCTTTTTAGCCATTAAAACATTGCAGGCATAAAAGTAGGTAAAATTTTTCTAAAAACAGCTTGAACCATCAAAGCAATGCGTACAAACCTTACACTTAGGAAGGTCGATCGCCTCCACCAAGGTTTCCAGCGTATTAAACTTCAAGGAACTCAACCCGAAACGCTCGGCGATAATTCCGACCATCTTCTTATATTCCGGAGAGTCTGTCGTAGCATATTTATCCAGATTCTTATTCTCATCCCCTTCCAATTCCTTGATAATCTGACGAGTTATCAACTCCAAAGGACTCTTGGAAGAAGTAAAACCGATAAACGGGCAACTATAAATCAATGGAGGGCAAGCGATACGCATATGTACCTCTTTCGCCCCATAATCATATAAGATCTTCACGTTATCACGAAGCTGTGTACCACGCACGATCGAGTCGTCGCAGAAAAGGATGCGTCTGCCTTCCAGCATCGCACGGTTCGGTATCAATTTCATCTTAGCCACCAAGGAACGCATCTCTTGGTTAGCCGGGGTAAAACTACGAGGCCACGTCGGTGTATACTTAGCGATAGCCCGATGATAAGGCACCCCCTTACCTTCCGCATACCCCAAAGCCATACCCACACCGGAGTCCGGTATACCACAAGCGCAATCCACCTCCGAGTCATCCTTCTGCCCCATCTTATAGCCACTCATAAACCGGACATCCTCCACGTTCTTTCCCTCATAGCAAGAAACAGGGAATCCATAATATACCCAAAGGAAAGAGCAGATCTGCATCCCTTCATTCGGTTTACGCATCTGCTCCATACCATCGGCACGCAAACGGACGATCTCGCCCGGGCCTATAAATTTCTCGATCTCATAATCCAAGTTCGGAAGACTGCTGGACTCGCTGGTCGCCGCATAAGCCCCGTCTTTCCTTCCGATTACGATCGGCGTACGCCCCCATTTGTCACGGGCAGCGATAATACCATCCTCCGTCAGGAGCAACATGGAGCAAGAGCCCTTTATCTTATTGTAAACATTCTCAATGCCCTCCACGAAGTCCTTACCTTGTGTAATCAGCAAAGCGACTAACTCCGTCTGATTCGTTTTTCCTGAACTCAATTCCGAAAAATGCATATTCGCCTTCAATAACTCATCCTCCAATTCGTCCAAGTTATTGATCTTCGCCACCGTCACGATCGCAAATTTTCCTAAGTGAGAGTTGATAACGATTGGCTGCGCATCCGTATCGCTGATAATACCGACCCCGGCATTTCCTTTGAATTTAGGAAGCCCCGGTTCAAACTTGGTGCGGAAATAAGAATTCTCCAGATTGTGGATCGAACGCGTAAATCCTTCTTCCTTATCGTACGTAGCCATACCGCCTCTGCGGGTTCCTAGATGAGAATTGTAGTCCGTACCATAGAATAAATCCGTAATACAGTCTCCATTAGAAATAGTTCCGAAAAAACCACCCATTGTTTTTTATGTTTGTATTTATGTTTGAGACCACAAAGTTACAAGTTTATTTATATATGTTCCAAAATTTACTTCATAACGTTTATTATCATCGGCAATAAAAAAAGGATACCCCTTTTCGGGATATCCTTTTCCTTATTCTTTGGTCGCAGAAACTTAAGCCTCAGCAACAACTTCTTTTACAGAAACGAATGATCTGTTTTCTTTTCCTCTACGGAAAGTAACAACGCCATCTACCAACGCATACAACGTATGATCCTTACCGATACCTACGTTCTCACCCGGATGATGAACCGTACCTCTTTGACGAACGATGATGTTACCAGCTTTAGCAACCTCACCACCAAAAAGCTTAACACCTAATCTTTTACTTTGTGATTCACGGCCGTTCTTAGAACTACCCACACCTTTCTTATGTGCCATTTCTTTTCTTCTCCTTTAAACGTTAAGCAATAACTTCTTTAATACTCACCTCAGTGAACTGCTGACGGTGACCGTTCAATTTACGGTAACCTTTTCTTCTCTTCTTGTGGAATACCAGCACCTTGTCACCTTTTACCAGCGGAGATAATACCTCACATACTACCTTTGCGCCCTCTACAGTAGGAACACCCACTGTTACCTCACCGTTGTTATCTACTAACAACACCTTGTCAAACTCCACAACAGCACCGCTTTCTGCGTTCTGAATGTGATGAACGAACAATTTCTTGCCTTGCTCAGCCTTGAACTGTTGTCCGTTAATTTCTACGATTACGTACATCTGTCTTAAAATCTTTTAAACAGGTTAGGTCCCGGGGGTGGGCTCCGTCTCCGGCTCCACTTATTTACCCTCTGCGGAAAATCGAGTGCAAAGATAGAGGTTTTTATTTAAAGGACAAGGGATGAAGGAAGAAAAAAAACATCATAAAATAACAATCGCCTTCAATCTATTATAGATCGCAAATAACACAGGGACCTTTGAGATAAGCTCGTTCAATATAGAAACAACATCATTTTCTAATAGGGGATAATCATGGGCGATCTCGTTTCGAAGCTCACGGATATAATTCCACTCCTCCGCCTTATCTATCAATCGATAGCGTTCTAAAAGATTTAACAGGTCACGCATAGGAAGAGAGCTAACATCCTCATCCAGATATTCCAATAGATTCCGGAATATTTTGGCCCCCATAGCATCTTGAAGCTTGGAAAAACGAAAGATAAATTGATCCAGACAACGGATTTGCTCACTATTCAAGCCTACATAATCCTCCACCGACATAGGTAAAAGATCTGCCAACTCACCCAACGCCTCTTCAATACGCTGTATATGTCGATCGCAAATCTCAAACTCCCGATTCAGACGCTGTTCTAATTCTTGCTTTTTACTCGTCATACCAAACGTATTCCAGTCATTAATGCTTCCCTTGCTACCGGTGAGTCCTCGTGATCACCTATTATATCGATCTTCTGATCTCCCAAAAAGTATTTCAAACGAGCCAACATCCGGATACGAGCTAATAGCCCTTTCGCTCCGAAAAACAACGAACCAGCAAATTTATATCTCCTCCTTTCTTCTCGTCATTCAGACGAGACCCAAAGAGATAGACCTCTACTCCCTCACCATATATTTCCTTGGCGACACGAAGTATTATCTGTATTTCTTTCTTACTTAAACGCATATTTCCAATGAAATACATTTTCTTATAGACAAAGATAACCTATTTCATGAAATAGCACAAATTATCGTCTGAATTTCAGAGAAAAGTATTTTACCGACCTATACACTCATAGGTAAGGCCGGCCTCATGAAGCTCATGAGCGTCGTAAATATTACGACCATCGATCAATAAGGAATTACGCATAAGTCTTTTAAGTACAGCCCAGCTAGGGATACGGAACTCTTTCCATTCCGTAACTAGCAACAAGGCATCCGCATCCACCGTAGCGTCATACATATCACTCGCATAGACGACCTTGTCACCCAGCCTACGTCTGCACTCCGCCATAGCGATCGGATCATACACCCTGACCGTAGCACCCGCTTTCGTCAGCAAATCAACCAAGATCAAAGAGGTAGCCTCACGCATATCATCCGTCTCCGGCTTAAAAGCCAAGCCCCACAAGGCCACCGTCTTGCCGGATAAGTCTGAAATATGTTTTTGAAGTTTATGAAACAACACGTTCTTTTGCCTCTCATTCACCTCCTCGACCGCTCTCAAGACATTCATCGTATAGCCATTCTTTTCCGCCGTCTTGATCAACGCCTTTACGTCTTTCGGGAAGCAAGAACCACCATAGCCACAGCCTGGATACAAGAACTTACTCCCGATACGGCTGTCTGAACCTATTCCCTTACGCACCATGTTCACGTCAGCACCCACCAGTTCACAAAGATTAGCGATGTCATTCATAAAACTAATACGGGTAGCCAACATGGAATTGGCAGCGTATTTGATCATCTCAGCGGAAGGAACATCCGTAAAAATCAAGCGATAGTTATTCATCATGAAGGGCTTATACAACTTCTCCATCAGTTTTCGTGCTCGCTCCGATTCCACGCCGACCACCACACGATCTGGCTTCATGAAATCATCCACCGCATTTCCCTCTTTCAAGAACTCCGGATTACTAGCCACATCAAACTCAACAGACACACCCCGTTTATCCAATTCCTCTTGAATAGCGGCCTTGACCTTCCGGGCCGTACCCACCGGCACCGTACTTTTAGTCACCACTAACGTATATTTATTGATATGCTGCCCTACCGTACGGGCAACCTCCAGCACATAACGCAGATCCGCACTACCATCCTCGTCCGGAGGCGTACCTACCGCACTGAACACCACCTCCACGTCATCCAGAACGGAGGAGAGATCCGTCGTGAACTTCAAACGTCCGGCATTATAATTCTTATGGACCATATCCTCCAAGCCCGGCTCGTAAATCGGGATGACACCCTTCTTCAAGTTCTCGATCTTCTCGGCCATCACATCCACGCACGTAACGTCCACACCCATCTCCGAAAAACAGGTACCCGTTACCAAACCGACATATCCTGTCCCGACAATCGCTATCTTCATACCGTAGAATTTATTTTTATAGATTATAATATGATTTGAACCACGCCACGGTTCGATTAACACCCTCTTGAATATCCATTGAAGGCTTAAAACCCACTGCCTGTTGAAGCAATGTAGTATCGGCGTTCGTCTGATACACGTCCCCCGGTTGCATCGGAAGAAAATCCTTCACCGCCTCTTTCCCGCAAGCGCTCTCTATAGCTTGTATAAAATCCATCAACCTGACAGGCCGTGAATTGCCTATATTATAAATACGATAGGGTGCGGAGGAGGAACTAGGATCCGGATGCTCCGGGTCCCAATCCGGATTCGGTGTAGCCGGCCGGTCCAAGACCCGTATCACTCCCTCCACGATATCATCAATATACGTAAAGTCACGTAACATATCCCCGTTATTGAACACCTGAATCGGACGATCGTGCAGAATAGCGTCAGTAAACAAGAAAGGAGACATATCCGGCCTCCCCAGGGTCCATACACCGTAAAGAAGCGCAAACCCGTGGCAGGAACCCCATACAATTGGCTATACGCATGCGCCATCAACTCGTTAGACTTCTTGGATGCGGCATACAAGCTCACGGGATGAGCGATACTCGTTTTCTCCGAGAAAGGCACATCCGCATTCAGCCCATACACGCTGCTAGAGCTGGCATACACCAAATGACTCACCTGATGATACCTACATCCCTCCAGCACATTGATAAAACCATCCAAGTTCGATTCCACGTACGCATATGGATTCGTGATCGAATAACGTACGCCCGCTTGGGCGGCCAGATTCACCACCGCATCGAACCCCTCGTTGGCGAAAAGCATCCGCATCGCCTGCCGATCCTCCAGATTCATCCGGATAAAACGGTATCTCTCATACGTATGGCTAGGAGTCAATTTATACCAATCCACTTCCTCTTCCCGTATGCCCGCCTCCTTCAAGCGACCATACTTCAAGGCCGTATCATAATATCCATTGACATTATCCAAACCCACGACCTCGTCCCCCCGCTCCAGCAAACGCCGTGCGATGAACGAGGCGATAAAGCCGGCGGAGCCGGTCAGTAAAACCTTCATAAATATGTAAATTGAATAACAATAGAACTAAAAAGTCTCAGGAACATTTCTAAGAATTATCAATACATCAACTCATAAATCGCCAAATGCTTTGCAATGACATCATCCAAGGAAAAATCCCGTTCCGCAATCTGGCGGGAATTAAGTCCCATTCGTTTCCTTAAATCTGCGTCATCAATCAAAATCCTCAATTTTTCCGCTAGTGCCTTGCTATCTTTAATAGGAATCAGAAATCCATTCACCCCATCCTCTACCGTATCCTTACACCCAATAGAGTTTGTCGTGACGATAGGCCGCCCAATGGCTGTAGCCTCAATCAACGATTTCGGTACCCCCTCTCGGTAATAACTAGGGAAAGCTATGATATGGGATGATCTCAACAAATCCGGAACATCCGATCTATATCCCAGCCATTGTATATAATTCCCATCGCAACGATCATTCAACTCTTCCTCCTTGATCGCTTTTGGGTTCGACGACAAACCGCCACACAGGAGAAAACATACACGTCCCTCATATTCTTTTCGGAGTAACTCCGCAGCATTCACCAATACCCAAACACCTTTCTCCTCTACCATTCTCGCCGAGAACAGTATCCGAATCTTATCAGAGACAAGCTCAGGAGTATATGTATACGTCTTTAGATCCACTCCCGATCCTTTGATGAATCGGATTTGATCTTTAGTTACCACTCTTTTCTCGACAAACAACCGTTCATCCTCATGATTTTGAAATATCTCGATCAAATTCTTTCGATGGTGCGAGAAACGGAGAACACTCAATATCAAGCTTGTCAACCGAGATTCTTTCTCTAATGAAAACATCACACCCAATCCGCTGACAGCGTTCACAACACCCTTCACACCGGCTAATTTAGCGGCCAGTCCACCCCAAAGGATGACCTTCAAACCTACATGGTGCACGATATCCGGTTTCTCCCGCTTATAAAGTCGATAGAGAAACCAAAAAGTCTTTAGCTCCTTTATCGGATTCTTCCCCGTAGGATGAATGGGTAGTTCCAGCATCTTCAAACCCAACGCTTCCACCTGTTCCCTACGCCCGGTATTCTTAGCCACGATCGCCATGTCATAACCTGCCTCTTGCGCACGAACAGCCAGTTCCTTGCGATGCGTAAGGAGGAAATAATCCTCATTGAGGACGATAAATATTTTTTCCATTCTTATCTATTTCGTTATAAGGAACTGGCAATACGAACTCTTCTCCTAACTCAAAATCAAAAGAGTCTGGACTAAACCTCATATAGCCGCTCGCATCATAAAATGTAAATTCCCCAAAGATTATCTTACCTTCGACATTATAAAGATCCACTCTAACATGTGGGAAATCTGATGAGAGATTTTTCGCAATCTTAACCATTTCCTCAAAGTTATAAGGCTTTTCTATATTCCTAGATAGAGGTTTCTCATCGGCTCTAATAGCATCTATTCTTTCAAAATCAATAGTATAAATACCCAAACCACATTTATCCCCCATATCTCTATCCGCTATGATATATAAATATTTTACATTTCCATTAAAACAATGAAATTTATAATCCACTAATCCTCCTTTTTCTAAAGCAGATTCTATATATTTTTCTACAATAAATCTAGAACCCTTGATTCCTGTATACGCCCACTCCCTACCAGGATGAACACGTATTTTATTTTTCCATCCATCCAATTTTTCAATTAGTTTCTCGATATCCAGATTAGATTTATCTTTACAGATAAAAACATTTTGACCACCACCACCATCTGTCGTTTTTATCACAAATCTATTTGGAAGTTCTTTGAAAGGAATATCTCTTGCAGAATCATAAACACCATAACATTCATTAAGCAAATCAGAATATCCTTTTGAAGATATATATCCACGAACATCGTATTTATCTACACAGGTGAACATTAATGGATTTCTATAATAAAGCTTATACCATTGAAGTTTTTCCGAGAATCGACGTGGATGTTTCAGAGATAGTCTGCGTCCCATCTTTATGTAATATTGTACACGTAACATGATACTGTCTGGAACCCATGAGCAACAATTTAAGATCAAAAACCTAAGTTTTCGAGATTTGACTATTTTCTTATAATCCATAACCATTAATTTTTCCAACACGAATGAGCCTCAAACCTCCATTTCTTAGGGAATCTTACATCAGAAACCTTTTTATCAGAAATCTCTTTATTATTCGAATGAATAAACGCATTCAACACATATCCATATTGATCCAAAATAAAGCGAATATGAGGAATCTCATGGCACTCCAATTGCATAATCTTTGATAAAGTATAATCGAAAATAAACATATCATCAGACATCATAATGATCCCCAAAGGCTTAGGAGAAGGTCCGACAGGTCCTTCCTTCTCCCCACAAATGATCATATCCCCAATATTAAGGATCTCCCTCTGAGGAAGATCACATATATTCCCTTCTTTATTCGCATACCTCACTATATGATTTAAATCTACAACAGTCCTCCAAATCGTATCATTACCATACCAACTGCCTATACGGTATTTGTCACCGCTAAACAATACACCAAGGATATATAATGACTTTTTCAAGAAATCAAGAAGTTTGGCCATTACTATTCGACCTTTAACCGAACAAATAGTTTGTCTGTTATCAATATATTCCATATACATTTTTAGGATACTTTTCTTATCATAAGCATCCCCTGTTCCAGATTCTTTATCACCTATCGCTCGATGAGGAAGGGAAGCTTTCTCGTAAGTGATACCGACAAAATTTTTCATCGCTCCGGTTATACCCGCGAGTCTATGGGTTTTAGGTTTTGGGATATTGATCACCACATCAGCTAACAATACCGCCTCATTTATTTCATATCGATGGATTCCTTTGTCATGATAGTTTTTTGTTAGATTATAATCATAGTCACTAACTTTATATACATATTCTTTTTTGTCATTTTCTGCATGTAATGAATTTGATCCCAAGTCTACAACCTTTGACCTATAAGGAGAATCAATCAATGTCAGTTCATTACTTACCCCTTTATGAAATACACATTTATATTTTCTAAAATCACATATATCGACAGTTATTCCATTTCTATTTATAAAAGAAAACAATTGGTTATACCCAGCCAGCTCAAACATTTCATCCAAATCTGTTCCCTGCATTGGCGCATCCCCCAAAATTATCTTACCCTCTCCCTTCAAAGCGATCACAACATAGTCTAAAATCGCACGAACTAAGGAGGGGTGTGTAACCAAACATGTCAAGCTAGGATCCCCCCTATAAACTTTATTTTTATGAGATACCCAATTAGGCTTCAACAATACGGTCTGACCAGGCTTAATAACATTACCTAATGGGTTCCAATTACATTTTCCAAAATTCGCCTTATCGTACCCCATACCATATAGCGTATTCCTCAGCATATCATATACGTCATTAGGTATAGACGAAATCTCATCTTTTCCCCATGGATATTCTGGATACAATCGACTTGGATTATAAAAATCAGTTCCTTTTGGATAGTTATAAACACCACCGTTCTCTATATAAACGCAATTCATACTTGACACTTTATATTAAATTATTATCAAATCCTCTTGTCCTCCACATCCTTACGTACCTCCGAGAAAAAGTCACGAATCCGTTTTTCTAATTTGGAATGCTCATAATCACCAGCCATTTGAAAATTGCGCTCGGCAGTCTGACGATATTTAGCGTTATCACGTAAATGTATTAAGCACCGTACGATACCTTTAACATCTTTCTGGTCCACAACAAACTCAGGTTCCAATAGCTCAGGTATTCCTCCCGTATTAAAGCCAATGCAAGGCAGAGCCACACTCATCGCTTCCACAACCGAGCGAGGTAAACCTTCTTGTAAACTAGGTTGCAAATAAATGTCAGCATCCTTAAGTATTTTCATCACCTCTTTTGAAGTCTTAAGTCCCAAGAATATCACTTGATCCTCTACACCCAAACGTTTACAAAGAGTGCGGAGATAATCACCCTTGCCTCCTCCTATCAACCAATACCGATAATGAAGATCCCCTAAACTCTTCAGCCGGGCAATAGCACGAATCACAAACTCATGTCCCTTGTAGCGCACATCCACATGTGCCGTGGTAATCAACCGAACCTCATCCGTCTCCTTACGGCTTGATAACTTCCGCAGACGGCTCTCCAATGCCATAGGGTCAAACACACCAAAATTAGTGTCCGAACAACCCAAAGCTCTACCTTCTGTCGGATACCTACGCTGCAAAAACTCCTTTGTTACATAATGTACATAATCAGAATGCCGTACACTGTAACGAGTAGTAAGAAAACTGATTGGTGCCATCAAACGAGCTAACAGCCGATGATGATTATGGAGCGAATCCCATGGACAAGCCACTAAAAATGAAAGAAAAGGTATTTCATGTCGCCGTGCGATCCTCATCGCAGTATCTGCGTCGCCAGATGGCATATAGCCTACCACCAGATCCATGAAAGGAACTAAACGCTCCAGCAATTTTTGGTTGTAAACACTATTCTTCAACCATCCTCCAACACTTTTATTTATAGGCCGCAAGTATTCCACATGTCCCGGATCTACGAAGTCAATCTTTTGATTCAGATATATAGTACTAGCCATCTCATCCGAATATGAAAAAGATGCCGCAAGACGTAATTCTCCCAACACACTCATATTTTCAAGCGTCCCATACAAGGGGAAATCACAGTAACACCCGTCCTTCCGGATATCTATATATTGATTGGTTACAAGTAAAACTTTCATTGATATTTGATATTATAAAAAATAATTAAATAATTCGTAAGATACAATATCCACCAAATTAACATTCAGACAAAAAATTCATCTTCCTTGGCACAAGTATCTTAAAACATATAAAAAAAACACTCTCAAAATAAGACCTGTAGATATCATTATATTCCCAGGCAACGAATACATTAATGGCATCATTACTAATGCATGAAAAAACACAGATAGAAACCAATAATTAAGTGGATTATACACATTCAAATATCCATATTTCATACACATCCAAAATAATGTATAAACTATTCCTAGTAAAAACATGACAAAGAACATCCCATACAAAGAAAAGTCCTCTATCATATATTTGAAACCACTGTAAATATTCGATGTACCAACTGGATATCTAAAAAACTCATCATGATATGAATCTAAAGAGATATTAAAGCCAAATCTATTCAAAAAATCATATAAAGTACGAAACGTATATTCGCACCAACTATTCTCTGTCATCATACCCAATGGCCTGGATAGATACTCTGTCAAAAAAAGATCTAGCCCAATGATACTCGAACCTGTATAAGAACAAACAACCGAGACCAAATCCATCTCTTCTTCTCCAGATCTAACATAGCCCAACCCAAGAAACAAAAAGATTACTAAAAGAATATATTTCACTACTCTATATAAGTAAGGAACCAAACCTTTTATTTTTTCACATCTTACTACCTCCGTTTGCTTTATCATCATAAACACAATAGAAGCAACGCAAGTAGCTATTTGTAAATAAGCCGATCTTCCTCCAGACTGAAATAGATAAATCGGACATCCTATCAAAAAAGGCAAAAGCAATTTACCTTTTACAACTCCTTTAAAAAAACGATTATAACAATACACATAAAGAGAATAAAAAATAAGAGTATATGAAATATTTTCCAATAAGATCAAGCCAACATTTTTAGCAACAATATTATCCATTTTTTGATTAGAAACATCTACATAATAACTTCTCACCGCACCATAGGCTAGAACCGGATCATCTACACCAAACAAAGATGATATACTCATGAAGTGTTTATAGCTGAAATATAGAGTGACTACAATAAATACACACATCAGGAAAATATACTTATCTCGTATAAGAATACGTTGTCTATCTCTAAAAGCCACTCTTTTTCGACCACGAAAATATTGACGCACCAGTATTTCTCCAATATTGAAAGCCAAAATACCCACTAAAATCACGGCAACCGTATGTCCATGAATATCTCCACCCAACTCTTTTTCGAACATATATGCGATAAAAACGACCACAAAGAACGAAAAGGACAAAAGAAACGTAGGAGATATTATATCTCGCCTTGAAAAAAAGTAAGATATAATTATCAATAAAAACAGTAAAGCAGATAATAGCAACAACATATAAAAGCTTGTTTATTTCTGACCCAACTAAAAAACATCACTTTTCTATCAACTTAATATATTGATTTTTAAAATATTTTAAATCAAATAAAGACTCTGCAATCTCTCGACTTCGCTCCCCCATTCTCTTCTTTTTTGACTTCGGTAAATCTAAGAATCTCACGATACTTCGTGTTATATCATCTACATCATATGGATTAAATAATATACCGTTTTCTCCATCCTTAACCATTATAGAGTTATCGCTTACATCGCTTACAAGCATCGGCTTACCACAACAAATAGCCTCAGATATCGAATTAGAGAATCCCTCAAAAAGGGAAGGCTGACATATTACATCCTGCTCTCTCAGTATAGGTACAATCTCCCTAACTTGATCATTCAAGTAAACAACATCGCTTAAGCCCTCCTTTAGGATTATATCTTCGCACATAAGATAATACGGTTCAAATTCACCTGATCCATTCTTTTTCCTACCATACCAATTCACCACAAATCGCTTGTCCGTTAGCTCACGCACACATTTGATGGCTTTAGCAAATCGTTCGAAATTTTTCTGCTTATGATACCGGGCAAAAACTCCTATATTTATCATACTATCATCATACGTTTCATCCTTTGTTGGTGTAAAAACTTTCAGATCCGTATAATTGGTTATAGTTATAATTTTATTTTTTAAATCCGGCCTTTTAGCTATTATATACCTAGCTTGAGAATAACTATTCGGTACAATAAAAGAAGCACGCACATATAACCTACTAAAAAGCATATTCTCATATCTTCCGGGCTTATCCGTTGTCAAATTTCTCTCACTGGCTATCACCCTTATGCTTTTCCGAAACCAAAGAGAAAGCAATCCCAAAAAACTTGAACGTTGTCCGTATGTAATTACAACATCTGTATTAACCTTATTAAAATATATAATAGTTCGCAGGAACCTACAAATCATGCATCTACTCCTTCTATATCCTAAGCGTATCCTTTTTATAGAAGGATTTAAATAATAGTGATCATTTATATCACAAAAAGTCACAATGGTAATTTCATAATCGTTCACTAGCTCATTGGCTAGAGTCGCTAACTGACGCTCAGCCCCACCACCACTCATTGAGTCTATCAAAAAAGTTATTCTCTTCATTACAAATAGTTATATGTCTAATATTCGTCGGCAATAATTCAATGGCGAATGTGTTTCTATGTCAACTGACATTTTTTGAACAAGCCTGTCTCTCAACGACTCATCTTCTAACTTTTTAATCGCTTTTACCGCATCTGAGACTCCCCACATTGGCACAAGTATGCCATTTTGATTATTAACGATATAATTTCTTGTACAAGAGGTATCTGTTACGATAATAGGTCTTCTCAGTAAGGCTGCTTTAGTCAGCACGATCAAGCCATTAGCCTCGTCACGCTCCAACGGAAGATATAAAATAGCTGACTTGAACAGACTCGTGTAAAAAAAATCTTTTGAGGTATCAAAAAAAACTTTCACGTTATCAGGTATCTCCCATTCTTCCCTCCATATCTTTTTTGCCGCAATTACAGTAAAACTATAATCAGGTAACTGCTTAGCCACAAGAAGCAGCGTTTTGAAATCACGCGAGCATCCTCCGCAAAAAACGGATCGCTGCTCTACTCGTATTCGCACCAACTCTTCCTGAGTAGGCAAACCATTCCATTCATAAGAATCAGGCAACACAACAATCTTCCGAAGTGGCATATGATATTTCGCTCCATACCTTGTACGCTCCATCTCCGAATTGACCGCTATACAGTAGCCAAAGTGAAAGCGAGCGAAAAGGAACATTACTTGCCAAAAATATCTTTTCACCAACAAAGTATCTATAAGAATCAGATGCAATGCGATGATTTTCGCCTGACAACGCCGGAATGTCAGAAAATCTCTCAACAGAAAAAAGAATGAAGATTCCCAATTCCAGAAAATCACACGAGACTCTCCTGCATATCGCTTATGCGCTTTCCAGCCCAGCATAAAACGGGCAAAAGAATTTATAGCCTGTCCCCATACACCTCGTTTCTTGAACAAATCTGAGGAGGTTGCATGCTCATTGACCAAAATTTCCACCTCATACCCCAACCTGCGATATTCCTCTATCATCCAAAAATCAGGTTTCGACGTAAAAGACAATATCAATAGAATTTTTTTATTTGTAAACATCATAATTTTTTCTGATTATCCGTTTATGCACCTGTTATATTCGCAATTACTAGTCTGTCAAAGAGTTTGTCTCCAAAATACCGTCTGTTTAATTTGTAAATAAACTCGTTGAGATACAACTGTAAGTATTTC
>NZ_JAMOKU010000073.1:0-17498 GCF_023656845.1 Parabacteroides sp. Y3-G-102
TGATTATTTTTTTGCAACACTAAGTTAAGTGAATCCTCTGACATGGCAAAATCCTGAGCAACTTTTTGTTGCTCAGGTACTTAAAAAAAATATTTTATAATAGTGTTGCGGAATTAAGGATAATATAAAAGTTTTACAAACCTCGCAAAGATGCGCCCTTTGCGCCCTGAACCATCCCCTACCAACTTATCCGGGATACAAAAAAAGCCTATGGGACACGGCCGTAAAGTCATTGAGATAACACCTCTATCCCATTGACTTTACCACCGTTTCCCATTGAGATACTATCGCAAACCCGACACTTCAAGAAGGGATAATCATTCCCCAGATAGGCGTCTTGACCATGAACACGAATAGTTCGCTCGCAACTGAACTGAACCGCACCATCGTCCCGTTAATCGCTACCCGTCCCATGATAGGGACAAATCCGTTCTTCTCCTTGCTGCCGTTCACATAGATTTGACTTCTCCCAATATCCACAATTTGCCCCTACCTTCTTCATATTCAATTTTAATTGCGCCAATCTGGGCTTTTTATGAGGTTATTACGGAGATTTTCCGTAAATTTGTAGAAATAAGACAGCCAATAATATTTATAAAAATATGCGAGAAAAACTCTCCTATCCTGTTAGGATCATCATATCCTTACTATCCATTTTTCTCTGGAGCTTTCCGGCAGAAGGGCAGGATAGTGAAAGCTTAAAAAAGCAATTGGATCAAAAGCTAAACTCTTTCGCAAGGCAATATGTGTCTTCACGCACCATTAAGATTGACTCCATCCTCATACAGAAGAAGAAAGTCACGCTTTTCACCAATGAAGCTTTGGAGGACATCCCTTTTCGGGAATATAACGTTTCTGAGCTTTACGCAAGTATAGCTCCCCTATTCCCCAATGCCTCCAAGATCGTCATCTTGACCCGAGGTACAGACATTGAGAGCCTGATTCCCGAATACGACAGAAAAGGACGTCCCAACAAAAAGAGGCTATACTCCATTAAAGAGAGCAAATACCCGCTAACCCGTAGCCTATCCAGCCCTCATGAGATAAAAAACGGATTACAAAACCGTCATATCGCCCTTTGGCAAAGCCATGGTTTATATTACGCCCAGACCGCCCATCGCTGGGAATGGCAACGGGCTCGCATGTTCGGCACCGTGGAGGACTTATTTACGCAGAGTTTTGTTCTTCCTTATCTGACCCCGATGCTTGAAAACGCAGGAGCGACTATTCTTATCCCCCGGGAAAGGGACACCCATATACACGAAATCATTATAGACAATGATCGCTCTACTCCGGGATCCGAGTATAAGGAATTGGATGGGGAGAAAGCTTGGTCGGATGGGGAGAAAGCCGGATTTGGGCATATTCAAGCTACTTATACGAATGGGGAGAACCCTTTTACGCAAGGCACCTATCGGCAGACGGTCACACAGAGGAAAGGAAAAGAAAGTCTCATCGAGTGGATTCCCGAAATTCCAGAATCGGGGAATTACGCGGTCTATGCCTCCTATCAATCTTTTCCGAACAGCACAGAGCAGGCACTGTATACCATCCATCATGCCGGAGGGGAAACCACAATCGCCGTCAATCAAACAATGGGGGGTGGGACTTGGATCTATCTGGGAAACTTCAAATTCACGGCACATGAACAAGCCCATGAGAGAATCGTATTAACGAATCAAAGCAATAAATCGGGAAAGATTATCACGGCAGACGCGATCAAGATCGGTGGCGGCATGGGGAACATCGCACGTAGCCCGCTAGAAAGTCCCTATCCGATAGAAGCAGAGACAAGTGGGTATCCACGGTTTACCGAGGCGGCCCGATATTGGCTACAATGGGCGGGAATACCGGATAGTATCTATTCGAAAAGCGCTTTCCGCAATGATTATCAAGACGACATTTACGCACGTCCCCGATGGGTTAATTATTTAAAAGAACAGACCCATATCCCTATCGACATGGCCTTCGCATTCCATTCCGACGCAGGAACCACCCCGGATGACTCAATTATAGGGACACTCGGCATCTATATGTCTAAAAGCAACGACGGAATCTACACCAACCGGAAAAGCCGGGAGATCGCCAGAGACCTAACCGACATGATCCAAACACAGATCCTGTCCGATGTCCGCAAGGTTTACAATCCTCAATGGAGCCGCCGGGGCATGTGGAATCAATCTTATATAGAGGCACGTATTCCCGATGTCCCAACGATGCTATTAGAATTACTATCCCATCAAAACTTCGCCGATATGCGTTACGGGTTAGACCCACGCTTCCGTTTCCTTATCTGTAGGGCGATCTATAAAGGGATGCTCCGTTATATCTGTTTCCAGAATAAACAGGAGCCTATCGTACAACCGCTCCCACCCGATCGTCTGTATACGGAGCTCGTAGAAACGAATAAAGTGAGAATCGGCTGGAAAGCCGTACAGGATACTCTTGAGGAGAGTGCCTCACCAACCGCCTATATCCTTTATAGTCGAAAAGACAGCGGTGGATTCGATAACGGGACGCTCGTAAAAGGAGAAGAAATCATTCTTCCAATTGAGGCGGGTATTATCCATAGTTATAAGGTAGCTGCCGTAAATAAGGGAGGCATCAGTTTCCCTTCCGAAATCGTAAGTGTTTACCGGTCTCCTAAAGGTGAAAAGGATAAGACGGTATTGATCGTCAATGGATTCGACAGGATCAGCGGTCCAGCCAGTTTCGAGAGTACGGCGGATAGTTTAGCCGGCTTTCTTTATGCCGTCGACCGGGGAGTGCCTTATCTGAATGATATCGCATTTATCGGGGATCAATTCGAATTCCGCCGTTCCGCCACATGGAACAGCAATGATAATAACGGGCATGGGGATAGTTACAACAATTACGCAGGCCAAGTCATAGCGGGCAATACCTTCGATTATCCTTTCATACATGGGCAGGCCATGGCCGAAACCGGTTATTCCTTTGTTTCATGTAGCCATAAATCTTTGGCCGAGGGAGTCGTAAAGCCGGATACGTATCCGATTATTGACTTGATTTTAGGAAAACAGCGCCAACCGGTTATCACTCCCGTTTTACAGGATACGCTTCGCAGCTACCTTGCCCAAGGCGGCAACTTGCTTGTAAGCGGGACGAATCTTTTCTCCGACAGCTGGGGCAACGCACAAGACCGTACGTTCGTCGAGGAGGTACTAAAAGGGAAGTTGGCTAGCCGTAATGCCAGCAAGGAGGGAATCGTAAACAGTTGCGCATCCCCTTACGGATATATAAACGGCAGATACACGTTCCGGACACGTCCGAACCCTATTTGCTACTCGATCGAGTCGGTAGACGGTGTACTTCCGGCGGATAAGCTCGCCCATACCATCTTGAGATATCCGGAGAACAATATCGGGGCGGGAATCGTTTATGAAGGGAAATATCGGACTTGTTTGCTCGGTTTCCCGTTTGAGGCGCTTCAAACATCGTCGGAACGAAATCGACTCATGGAGTCCATCTTACGCTTTTTCTCCATTCAACAACAAAATAAAATACAGTATATACAATGAAACGAATCAATTGCTTTATCCCTTATGGAAAAATAGAGGCTACACGACAAACGGTAGCGCAATTGGCCGAGTCGTCCTTAGTGAGTCAGATCTATCTAATCACGGACGATCCCCACGCCAAGGCTATTTATCCCTGCAACTTAATCCGCACGAAGAATATATGGAGCACGAAGACCCTCCGGGAAATAGCCGGCTATGCCAGTGCCCATTATACGTTAATTTATACGAAGACTGAAGAGCTTCAATTAGGCATGTATGCCCTAGAGCGTTTTGTCGCCATCGCCGACGATACGAGATCCGGTATGGTTTACTCCGATTATTACGAGAAGAAGGAGGGCAAACTCAACCCCCATCCGGTGATCGATTACCAGAAAGGAAGTCTTAGGGATGATTTCAATTTCGGCTCCCTCCTACTCTATCGTTCTTCCACGCTACAAAACGCCATAGCCTCCATGGATACGGAATATACATTCGCCGGACTCTACGACTTGCGCTTAAAAGTCTCCCAAAACGCTCCGCTGACGCATATCAACGAATATCTATATACAGAAGTAGAGAATGATTTACGGAAATCCGGAGAGAAGATGTTCGACTATGTAGATCCCAAGAACCGCTCCGTACAGATCGAGATGGAAGCCGCCTGTACAGATCACTTAAAGATGATAGGCGGCTACTTGCCCCCTCATTTCAAGCCAGTCCGTTTTGACGAGCAGACATTTCAAACGGAAGCCTCCGTTATTATCCCTGTACGTAACCGTGTACGGACGATCGAGGACGCTATCCGTTCCGTACTGCGACAAGAGGCGTCCTTCCCTTTCAACCTAATCATTATCGATAATCATTCTACGGATGGCACCTCCGAGCGAATCCAAACGATCGCCGCCACGGACCCTCGTATTATCCATATCCAGCCGGAGCGTGACGACCTCGGCATCGGGGGTTGCTGGAATATAGGAATACACCATTCGGCTTGCGGCAAGTTCGCCATCCAATTGGATAGCGATGATGTATACAGCGACGAGCATACCCTGCGTAAGATCGTGGAAGCCTTCTACGAGCAGCGATGCGCCATGGTGGTCGGAACCTACCGAATGACCGATTTCGATATGCGAACCATCCCGCCCGGAATTATCGACCATAAAGAATGGACTCCCGAGAACGGCCGCAATAACGCCCTCCGCATCAACGGGCTTGGAGCGCCCCGAGCCTTTTATACACCCTTGCTACGGAAACTAAACCTCCCGAACACCAGTTACGGAGAAGATTACGCCCTCGGCCTACGTATCAGCCGCGAGTACCCGATCGGGCGGATCTACGACGTGCTGTACCTTTGCCGCCGTTGGGAAGATAACTCCGACGCCTCATTGGATGTCGTGAAAATGAACAACCATAATATATATAAGGATAAAATCAGGACTTGGGAACTCGAGGCCCGCTTAAACATGGAAAGACAATGAAACCAAACAACTGGGTCAGCTCATCGCAAGCGACCGAATTACTGTCCAAGCAACTCGTGACATGGCCATTGGCCGAGAAGAACTATAAGGCGCTGGAGGCCGTGCAAGTAAAATCCTTCGATATGGGAGGGTTCTCGATACGTGCGCAATTCAATCCCGCCCGTATTGTTTCCACCGGGGCCAAGGTAGATGCCCGATCCCTAAAAGAACGCAAATGCTTCCTATGTCCCGAGAACCTGCCGGTGGAACAGGAGCGACTGCCTTTCGGCTTTCGCCATCTGGTATTGTGCAACCCCTACCCGATCTTCCCCCTGCATTTCACGATCCCTACCCGGAAACATACTCCGCAACTGATATTGCCGCAATGGAATGACTTCTTGGAACTGACAAGGAGACTCGCTCCCTTCACCGTCTTCTACAATGGACCCCGTAGCGGAGCCTCGGCACCGGATCATGCCCACTTCCAAGCGGTGACACGAGGCATCATGCCGCTGGATGAAGAGGTAACCCAATTTATACGACAATCGTATGCGAATGTATACGACAACCGTATATACCCACTCACCGGCAACCTCCGCCCCGGCCTCGTCATCCAAGCCGCCACCGAAGAAGCCGCCACCCGGCTCTTCAAAAAGATCTACGCCGCTTTGCCGATACTTCCCGATGAGCCCGAGCCGATGATGAATATCTTCGGCTCCTATTACGATAATAATTGGGTAATCACGGTAATCCCTCGTAAACGCCACCGCCCATGGCAATACGAGGCTGAGGGGAACGACCATCTCCTGTCCAGCCCGGGAACTGCCGATATCGGAGGTCTTTTCATCACCCCTTTAGAAAAAGATTTCAAAAAGATCAACCCGGAGCTTCTGCGAGATGTTTACCAACAAGTATGCCTCAGCGACCGGGACGTAGAGGAAATTTTCGTACATTTGTCATCTAATTAGTTTTCAATAGATATGAAACAATTCTTTAAAATGATGTTTGCCTCAACGCTAGGCGTTATGTTGGCAATGGGAATAATCATAACGGTCTTGATATCCATGACTATAGGATATATCGCCACCGTAGGTAGCACACCTGATTACACCCCCAAAAGCAATACGGTATTCAAGATCAAGCTAGACGGGACGCTAGCGGATAACCCGACGGAGAATCCATTCTCCGCCTTGATGGGCGACAAGGAAAACATGCTGTCACTGAAGGACCTGCTCGAGACGATCCGGATAGCGAAACAGAATGACAAGATCGCGGGGATTTATATCGAATCGGGGCTTCTCTCCTCGGGTAGCGCCAGCTTGGAGGCAATCCGCCGATCGCTGATAGACTTCAAGGAAAGCGGCAAGTTCGTGGTAGCTTACGCCGATAATTTCACGCAAGGGAATTACTTCCTTTGTTCCGTAGCCGATAAGGTATTCTTGAATCCGCAAGGCATCCTTGAATTGACGGGACTCGCCTCGCAAACCCTATTCTACAAAGGACTGATGGATAAGGTAGGTATCGAGATGCAGATTTTTAAGGTAGGTACCTACAAAGGTGCCGTGGAGCCTTTTATGCTGGATAAGCTGAGCGAGGCGAACCGGGAGCAAATCCAATCGTATATCTCCACCATCTGGGATAATATAGCCGAAGGCATCGCCGAATCACGCGGCATCAGCGTGAACGATATCAACCATTACGCCAATGAGGGGCTTTTCTTCGCGGACCCTGTGAAAACGGTAGAATGTGGCTTTATAGACGAATTGAAGTATAAGCCGGAGGTAGAAGCATACGTCAAAGAGCTAGCCGGACAAAATGGAGAGAAACTGAGATCGGCCAACTTAGCTCAAATGAAAACCCTCAAGGCCTCACCCACCAAAAACGCCCCGGAGATAGCCGTACTTTACGCCGAAGGCGAGATTAAGGCGCAAACACCCGGCAACTTTTACGATATCGAACAAAGTATCACGGAGAAAATGGCCGATGAGCTTATCAAGCTAAAAAACAATGATGACGTGAAAGCCGTGGTATTCCGTGTGAATTCCCCGGGAGGTAGCGCTTATATATCCGAGCAGATATGGCGTCAAGTTGTCGAGTTGAAAAAGGTGAAACCTGTGGTCGTTTCCATGGGCAACGTAGCTGCCTCGGGAGGCTACTATATCTCATGCGCCGCTAATAAGATCATCGCCGAACCGAATACGTTGACCGGCTCCATCGGCATCTTCGGCATGTTCCCGAACGCCTCCGGATTATTCGGGAAACTAGCGTTGACCACGGACATCGTAAAGACGAACACATTCTCGGACTTAGGAGACCTCTCCCGTCCCATGACCGAGAGTGAGAAAGCACTGATACAGGGATACGTGGAAAGAGGCTACCAAACGTTCCTTTCCCGCTGCGCCGAAGGTAGAGGTATGACTACCGAAGCGGTCAACGCTATCGGACAAGGACGGGTCTGGACGGGTGAGCAAGCGAAAGAAAGAGGTTTGGTCGATGAGCTGGGCGGTATTGAATTAGCTATAAGCACAGCGGCGGGGTTGGCTGATCTGGATCAGTATAGCGTAACTACCGTCAGTGGTTCCAAGAATTTCTTGGACGAGTTCTTGGAAAGCCAGCTCGGAGAGGTGAAACTCTCTATCGTCAAAAATGTATTGGGTAATGAGTTCGAGTACTTCAAGACGTTGAATAATATCAAGGCGAATTGCGGAATCCAAGCTCGTATGCCTTACGATATGAAACCGTTATAATAACTGGACCATGCTGACAGATCATACGATTAAGTTCAATAAACTCCTCACTCCATTCTCTTTCCTTTATGGAATCGGGGTGAGATTCAGGAATCAGCTGTTCGACTGGAAAATCCTTCGGACAGAGCGGTATGATCTGCCTATTATTTGCGTGGGGAATCTGACTGTCGGGGGGACCGGAAAAACTCCTCATACGGAATACATCATCCGTTTGATAAAAGACCGATACCGGGTAGCTGTACTCAGCCGTGGCTATAAACGGAAAACCTCCGGTTTCTTGCTGGCCGATCAGCGAAGTACCAGCAAGGATATCGGTGACGAGCCGTACCAAATGAAACGTAAGTTTCCGGATATTCTCGTTGCCGTAGACGCTGATCGCCGCAGGGGTATCCGCAATCTATTGGCTCTGCCAGAGAATAAGCGCCCGGAAGTGATCGTGCTGGACGATGCCTTTCAACATCGATACGTCGCCCCCACGCTGAACATCCTTTTAACCGATTGCCACCGTCTTTATACGCAAGATAAGCTCTTGCCCGCAGGCCGTTTAAGGGAACCTGTGGATGGCGCTCGACGTGCGGACGTGATCATTGTCACGAAATGTGAGTCATATATACAACCTATAGACTTCCGGATCATAGAGGAGGATATACATCTCTCAGCTTATCAAGAGCTCTATTTCAGCCGTATTCTTTACGGGGAGCTGGAACCCGTCTTTTCCGGTAAAGCCCCCAGACGCACATTAAAAGGGCTGGCCTCTACTACAGAGGTTTTATTGGTATCCGGTATCGCATCCCCGGCACCTCTCGAAAAAGAGATCCATAAATATACGGAGCATGTCACCTCTTTGGTCTTTCCGGATCATCACGCCTTCGATCGGCATGACATCCAGAAAATACAAACGGCTTTCAAGCGGTTGACTTCTACAAGTAAATTGATAATCATCACGGAGAAAGATGCCGCCCGACTCCGTGACCTTCCTTCGCTTCCCATGGAATGGTTTTCTCATTTATATTGTTTGCCTATTACGGTGGGTTTCTGTATGGATCGGGAAAAACAATTTCAAGAATTAATAGTTAAACATATTGATACAAGAATAAAGAATCATCCTATATTACGTTAACAATCTTATGAGCAATAGAACAGAAATATCGACTTTGGGAGAGTTCGGGTTAATCCGCCATCTCACCGATAAAATAGAACTTAAAAATCCGAGTACGTTGAAAGGTGTTGGTGACGACGCAGCCGTACTGGATTACACAGACAAGCAAGTATTGGTTACGACAGACCTTTTGCTGGAAGGTATTCATTTCGATTTGATGTATGTGCCGTTGAAACATCTCGGCTATAAATCCGCAGTCGTAAACTTCTCCGATATTTACGCCATGAACGGCCGCCCGAAACAGATTACGGTATCATTGGGTATTTCCAAACGTTTCTGTGTAGAAGATCTCGAAGAATTCTACGAGGGCATTAAACTCGCTTGTGATATCTATGACGTAGATCTCGTTGGTGGCGACACTTCCGCCTCACGCACAGGGTTAGCGATCAGCATCACTTGCCTAGGCGAGGGAGAGAAAGGTAAAGTTGTCTATCGAAACGGAGCCAAGGAGACCGATCTTATTTGCGTGTCCGGCGATTTAGGGGCCGCCTACATGGGTCTCCAATTACTGGAACGGGAGAAAAGCATATTTAATGGGGAGAAAGATTTCACGCCCGATTTCTCTGGTAAAGAATATTTGTTGGAACGCCAATTAAAACCGGAAGCCCGCAAAGACATTGTCGAGGTTCTTGACCAAGCTGGAATCGTTCCGACCTCCATGATGGATATCTCCGACGGCCTCTCTTCGGAGTTGCTTCATATATCTAAAGAAAGTAATGTAGGTTGCCGAGTTTACGAAGATCGTATTCCTATCGATTACCAAACCGCAGCCATGGCAGAGCAGTTTAACATGAATCTGATAACCGCGGCATTGAATGGAGGTGAGGATTATGAACTCTTATTCACTGTTCCTTTAGCAGATCATGATAAGGTGTCGGAAATGAAAGGTATTAAGGTGATCGGTCATATAACAAAGCCGGAGTTAGGCAATTATCTTGTCGGTCGTGACGGAGGTGAAGTCGAGCTTAAGGCGCAAGGTTGGAACTCACTAAACTAAAAAGAAATATCCGCTCTGAATTCACGAATGCAAAGCGGTCCGTCTCATTTTTATTGGGGGACGGACCGTTTTCCTATTATTTCACTTCAATGGATCCTAAATAATTATAGAAGAGTTCAAAATCACTTATCTTCAAGAAAGGTAAGTGATAAACATCCATCTTTATAATTTGCGCCTCTATAGCCATTTTCCCATACAAATCAGCCAAAGACATACTCTTTATATCACCGTTATGATAGACCTTATTCTTTTTCTCGGGAAGCTGTACCTTCTTATCCAAGAAACGGATATAAGTATAAGAAGTAGCCAGCGGCTTATTATAAGTAGGCACTTTTCCGACTTTCCTCATATCATAAAACCCTTTCGCACGAGCCGTCTCACAAGGGACATTCATGAACTCTGGTATATTCACAAATCGAAAGGCACAATCATCCCATTTACAAAAGCCAATCTTAGCCAACGCATCCGGCTGGTCTGTCTTAATTTGTGGGCACCACAACCCTTTTAATGGAAAGATCTGCTTATCCATATCATATTGTAACATCTCCGACTGACTCTCAATACGAAACACCTTACTAAAATCAACGTCCCCTAACGCCTTTTCCAATTTAGCGGCATATTCTTTCTTAAGATCCGCCATAGTAAATGGATCCGCTTGATTTTTCTCTACCAGATTCTTGTCACAATGAGCCATATACCTTACTATCACATCGTCATCAACTGTCACATTATTTAATTTAAGCGCATAAACAAATAAGAGATCAGACGTTAAATCGACCACACCCTCAATTTCGCTTTTAAAATATTCCGAAACAATATTCCCTTGACTAAGCGCATCATTAATATTTATACAAAGACGCCGTCCATCCAGCTCTACCACGACAAGAGGATGCGTTTCTACCTCAGAATAAACGCCCATACTCTCAAAGAGTTTCTTATCGTAATCCGGAATATCAACGATCACCGCCTCTTGACTAGCCAGATTCTCTTTCGGCATCGTAGAAATCTTCCCATCCTTTGTAAACGTCCTAACAAACAAATATCCGGAAACCTTAGGGACACCAAACATAATCTTATCCCCTTTTTTATACACTTTCCCATCACAGGCAGACACCGCATCACGAGTTCCTATCCCAGCAGCAGCAAATGCCAAACATACCCAACTTAAAACAATACTCCAAATTACTTTCTTCATATCTATAGCTTATTAATCATTCTCTACCCGCTTCCAAAAATAAGTAAAAATCCATATTTATCTACACGCTCCCCCTATTTACCCTGCTTATAGCAGCTAATTTCACCTCTACCCTCAAATATTTTCAAAAAATCCACCGCCACCTATTGCATATATCAAAAAAGTCCGTATCTTTGCACCCGTAATCGAAACAACGATATACAAAACGACATGATGGTGCCATAGCTCAGTTGGTAGAGCAAAGGACTGAAAATCCTTGTGTCCCCGGTTCGATTCCTGGTGGCACCACTGAAAATCAAAGGGTTACTCATATGAGTAACCCTTCTTTATTTTTACCTCTCTGCGATATAAACTCCACTAATAATGGCTAAAGCGCCAATACCAGAAGCTATCGTAATAGTTTCTGATAGAAAAATCGCAGAAGTTATCAAGGTGACCAGAGGGACAATGTAAATATAATTGGCTGTTTTTGATGCTCCGAGGGCTCTGACTGCCGTATTCCACATGATATAACAAAGCATTGAGGCGATGACACCCAGAAATAATATATTTAAATATACGACTGGCAGTTTCAATAACTCTAGTTTGATATTTAAAGGGTAGATCGCAAAATAGAAGAAAAGAGAAAGTATCCCATAAAAAAATACTTTTCGTGTAATAAACAAGGTGGGATAAGAACGACTCAAACGCTTTAGGATAAGGCAGTAAAAAGCCCACATCGTAGCGGCAACTAAAGTGAGAAAATCACCAAGTGGATTTACTTTTAAAAGAACACTGCCGTTGAAAACAACTAATCCGACTCCAAATAAGGCAACTAAAGATCCATATAACAGTCCTTTCCTAAGAGATTCTTTATAAAATAGGTGAGACAATACCGTTGTAATGATCGGTGCTGTACAAATCAATAATGAAACGTTGGAAGCCAATGTGATGCCCAGTGCCGTATTCTCCGCTATGAAGTATAGGGAACCACCACATAATCCAGACAAGAACAATAAGAATTCATCTTTTACGCAATTAGCCCACAACCGTCGATGCGCTATAGTCAAAATACAAAAATACGCAAGCACGAAACGGTATAACAATATCTCAACCGGTGATAATCCTGTATTAATCAGTATTTTTGTGGAGACAAACGTTGTTCCCCATATAATGACTGTCAATATGGCGATACTATGATACAGAAGATCTTTACTTTTAAACATAATTGTGTTAGAATTAGATTTTTATTTGCTGCAAAGTTATTTAAAGAAGATTGTTTTCCTATACGTCAAGCTTAAATACGATAATTTTCCTATTTTTGTCCTGTTTTGCATTCTATAATTCTAATTCGGGGATATTAAATCAAATAAAACAGGAAAAAAAACTATGGCACTACTTGATGAGACAGATATTGAAATTCTTCATTCTTTGCAAAAGGACGCGAAGATCAATACAAAAGAGCTTTCTGAGAAACTTCATATCTCCAAGACTCCTATTTACGAACGAATCAAACGTTTAGAAAACGAAGGATATATAAAAGGATATGTGGCATTGGTCGACAATAAAAAAATAGGATTACCCTTGATCATTTTCTGTAATGTATCTTTAGCTGTACACGATGATGAGCATATCGAACGCTTCAAAGAAGAAATACGGAATATCGATGAAATAATGGAATGTTACTCGACGGGAGGTATTTATGATTTCTTTGTCAAAGTGGTTCTTAAGGATTTAGATGCCTATAATCAATTTGTGTTCGAGAAATTAACCAAGGTTCATGGCATCGTGAAGATGCAAAGCTCTTTTGTGCTTAATGAAATCAAGCATACTACAGTTTTGAATATACCCAAAAATAGTTGATTGAAGCTTAATGTCGCAGTATTATATAAAATGTCTCTTTTTTACTATAGAATTGATTAGGGGTTATTTACCTTTGCCCCGATAAATTAAATTCTATAAGATGCAGTCATTTAAAATAATAAAGCCTATTCATATATTAACTCCTTATGTGAGATATTATTGGATACTGGAAGATGGCGCGGATGTTTCTGTATCTGAACGGACTTTACCAACGGGCTGCATACAATTAGTATTTCATAGGGGTAAAAGGCTTTTATTAGTAGGAAAAAAAGAATCGCAGCCTCAAGCGTTCATCTGTGGGCAATGCCTCAACTTTTCAGATGTGATGTCAGCCGGAAAGATTGAAATGATCACGGTTGTTTTTCAGCCGTACGCGGCAAGAGCCATCCTTCAACTTCCCCTTAAGTTCTTTTATGGAGAACTTATAGCGGTGGATGCTATAGCAGATTTGGAATTATCAATATTATCCAGAAAAGTGATAGAGGCTGATGATCATGAAACTTGCATCCGCTTGATCGAGCAGTTTTTGATTCACCGTCTTTATAGGTTTGAAGGCTATGAATATAACTTAAAGCGAATATCCGCAGTCCTCCATCAAATAAATGAACAAGCGAAAACTAATATTTCTGAGTTATCTGAAACCGCATGCCTGAGTTCTAAACAGTTCAACCGCATTTTCTTAGATTATGTAGGAGCTACGCCCAAAGAGTTTCTTCGTATCGTTAGGATGCAACGGGCTTTATTTAAGGTACAACGGAATCCCTCCATTTCATTCGCTCAATTAGCTTATGAATGTGGGTTTTCAGATCAGTCACATATGATAAAAGAGTTTAAGCTGTTTTCCGGCTATACACCCACGGAGTATCTTTCCTTATGCGCTCCTTATTCTGATTATTTCTCGGAGTGATCAAGATGTCCTTTTTCTTCTATCCTATAGATACGATACGCTCTACTTTTGTGATGTCTTCGCGAGGACATTAACAGTAACTATAAAAAGAAAACAAAATGAACAATTTAATTGCTTTTTTCGAGATTCCAACTGTAGACTTTTATCGAGCGATCAATTTCTATGAAACTATTTTGGGGTTAAAACTATCGGTTTCCGAATGTGAGACAGAGAAGATGGCCTGTTTTATCGAGCAAGGAGAAGCGGTTGGGGCTTTGTTCTACGCTCCTAGTTATCAACCTTCGCCGGATGGTATCTTAATCCATTTTAATAGCCAAGATATCGAGGACACTTTATCTAAAGTATTGGATAAAGGGGGTAAAATTATTATACCCAAGACAAAGATTGAAGCGGAAAATAAAGGATACTTCGCCGTTTTAGAAGATAGCGAAGGAAATCATGTCGGTATCTACGAAAAATAAGTATCTTCGGCCAAGATATCCCTACAATATATAATATGAAAGAAAATAAGTATGATGATGAACGCTTTTTCGGTCAATACAGTCAGATGTCTCGCTCTGTACAAGGGCTGAGAGGAGCAGGAGAATGGCATGAGCTAAAGAAGATGTTGCCTGATTTTAACGGAAAGCGTGTATTGGATTTAGGGTGTGGTTTTGGCTGGCATTGTCGATATGCCATAGAGCGAGGGGCGACCTTCGCTTTAGGCATTGACCTTTCCGGGAAGATGTTAGACAAGGCACGGGAGATAAATCCCTCCCCGTTGATCGAATATAAAAGAATAGCAATCGAGGATTTTGATTTTGCTCCAAATTCTTTTGACATCGTGATCAGCTCCTTGACATTCCATTATCTCGAGTCGTTCGATACGGTTTGTACAGAGGTATATAAATGTTTAACGGAAGAGGGTGTCTTTGTCTTCTCTGTGGAACATCCCGTTTTTACTGCTTATGGCAATCAAGATTGGATTTACGATTCGGAAGGGAAACCTGCGCATTGGCCGGTGGATCATTATTTTCAAGAGGGAGTCCGGCATGCTCGTTTTTTGGGAGAGGATGTAACCAAATATCATAAGACACTTACGACTTACGTGAACGGATTGATCAAGGCGGGTTTCTGTATCACCCATCTGGTGGAGCCTCAACCGGACGAATCGATGCTGGATACGGTTCCCGAGATGCGAGACGAACTTCGCCGTCCAATGATGTTGCTTATCGCCGCTCGAAAGAATTAAAAAAAAGCGTATCTTTGTGGCTGAAAAGATGTCTTTTCCGTGTGCTTGCTAAACCACGTATTAAAAACAAGAAAGATATGAAACAACAAGATGCCGCTTTGGTATGCTTCTCGGGTGGACAAGATTCCACAACTTGCCTTTTCTGGGCGAAGAAGCATTTTTCACGTGTAGAGGCCGTATGCTTCACATACGGACAGAAACATTCCTTGGAAATAGAGGTCGCTCGAAAGATCGCTGCGGATGCGGACGTACCTTTTCAGTTATTGGACGTATCGCTTATCAGCCAGTTAGATCCCAATTGCTCGCTTACGAATGCGAGCATAGAGATGGATCAAGAGAAGCCGGAGGATAGCTATCCGAATACGTTTGTGCCCGGCCGTAATATGGTATTCCTTACTTTCGCCGCTATCTTAGCCCGTGGTAAGGGGATTTATCATTTGGTAACGGGTGTCTCCGAGGCTGATTATAGTGGTTATCCGGATTGCCGGGATACGTTCGTGCGTTCTCTTAACGTAACATTAAATCTGGCGATGGATGAGCAATTCGTAATTCATACCCCACTTATGGACCGGGATAAGAGCGAAGTCTGGGAATTGTCGGACGAGCTGGGCGTCTTTGATCTAGTACGTACGCAGACGCTGACTTGCTATAACGGTGTTATGGCTGAGGGATGTGGGCATTGCCCCGCTTGCAAACTTCGCAAGGACGGATTGGAGAAATATCTGAAAAGGAAAGAAGAGAATCAAAAGTAAATGAAAGAAATGGACGAGAGAAAACAAGAAGGAGAGTTGCATTTATTAGGTGGCTCTACCGTATATAAACAGGATTACGCTCCGGAGGTATTGGAGGCATTTACGAACAAGCATCAAGGAAATGATTATTGGGTACGGTTTAATTGCCCGGAATTCACCAGTCTCTGCCCGATTACCGGACAACCGGATTTCGCTACGATTCATATCGATTATATCCCCGACGTGAAAATGGTAGAGAGCAAGAGCTTGAAGCTTTACTTATTCAGCTTCCGCAACCATGGGGCGTTTCATGAGGATTGCGTGAATATTATCATGAAGGACTTGATAAAATTAATGGATCCGAAATATATCGAAGTTACTGGTATATTCACTCCGAGAGGCGGTATAAGTATTTATCCGTATTGCAATTACGGTCGTCCGAACACCAAGTTTGAGCAGTTGGCCGAGAAAAGATTATTTGATCATAATCAATAAGATTTCTGACAAATCGTTATCTGTTTCGGCAAAAAACGGTATATTTGCAGCAAGAAATGTTAACTAACTAATAAATCATTTTAGACCATGAACAAAAGATTGCTTACAGTTGCGGCTTTCGCTTTAGCGGGTTGCGTCACTATTGTCGCTCAAGACAAGAAAAAAGAGTTCAAGATGCCTACAGGTTATGCGGGTATCACGCATGAGATGTCCGAGTTTTACGAACCTGTTCCGCCGGTAGTCACTCCGGGTACAGATTTAAAAGGTGGAGGTTTCACGGCTCCTTCCGACGCTATCGTTTTGTTTGACGGCAAGGATCTTTCCGCTTGGGAGAGCGTAAAGGGCGGTGCCGCCGAATGGGATGTAAAAGATGGCGTATTTACCGTAAACAAGAAGAAGGGTGATATCCAGACCAAACAGAAATTCAACGATTTCCAGATGCACATCGAGTGGCAGGTCCCGACGAATATTACCGGTGAGAGCCAGTCGAGAGGTAACAGTGGTATTTTCCTGCAAGGGATGTATGAGGTTCAAGTGTTAGACTGCTACAATAACCCGACTTACGTGAACGGCCAGACTGGTAGTATCTACAAACAATCCATTCCTTTGGCCAACGCCATGCGTAAACCGGGCGAATGGAACGTATACGATATCATTTATACCGCCCCCACTTTCAAGGAAGATGGTTCTTATCGCACGCATCCAACCGTAACGGTTATCCAGAACGGCGTGGTTTTGCAGAACCATACGACGATATTGGGTACGACAGAGTGGATCGGTTTCCCGCAAGTGAAGAAACATGGCGCAGGCCCTATCATCCTGCAGAGCCATGGCGATCCTAGCGAGCCGATCAGCTTCCGTAATATCTGGATTCGTGAGCTATAAGAGAAACGTGTTGATTGTAATAAGAAGGGATGGACTTGATATTAAGTTCATCCCTTTTTCGTTAAATAATGTCTTTTTGTAAATAAGGTTGACTCCTAAAAGAGTCAAAAAATGAGAACGAAAACTTATCAGGAAGAGAAAGAGCGTCAAAAGCTGTATCATGAGATTTATCGCCTTCGTGTAGTCGAAGGGCTAGAGGTGTCATGTATCCAAAAAAATTAGGGGTGAGCCGTTCTAGAGTTTACAGTGGATTGAGTATCTTTGAGCGTGATAACCCCCAAGAGGCAGCGATGATGAAAAAGCAAGGCAAGGATGTAACCGAGGAAGATTACAA
>NZ_JAMOKU010000074.1:0-17295 GCF_023656845.1 Parabacteroides sp. Y3-G-102
AAAGTATCTCTGATGGCAGAATCAACTGTGCCAATGCTAATAGTCCTTGATTGTTCATGGTACAAAGGTGCAAATTTTCTATAGAATTAAAGAATTTTCCCCCTGATTTATCGGGTGAGCCCTGTTACCGGACAAGATAGCATCAAATTCATCGACGATACCGATGATCAGCCAATAGATCAACAAAACAGCGACTCTATAGACCTTCGTTATTCCAATGAGTACCAAAGTTGGAAACAAACCTCGGACACGACTTTCCGCAGTTTGTTTAATGGGAACCAACAAGCTGATATCTTGGCCGAACATCCCGTAATGGTGGTATTATGGGCAGGATACGCTTTCTCTAAAGATTATCTAAGTCCCAGAGGGCATATGTATTCCATAGAAGATCTATACAAAAGCCTGCGGACCGGCTCTCCCATGACCCCGACGAGTGGCCCCCAGCCTGCCGCATGCTGGGCATGTAAAAGTCCGGACATACCCCGCTTATTAACGACCACCGATGCCAAGACCTTATATAAGAAGAAATGGGCGGAGCTAGGCAACGAGATCGTAAATCCAATCGGATGCGCAGACTGCCATGAACCGCAAAGCATGGGATTGCGCGTGACCCGCTCATTCTTGAAAAGTGCCTATAAGCGCAACGGATTACGTATAGAGGACGCAACCGAGCAAGAGATGCGATCTCTAGTATGCGCCCAATGCCACGCCGAATATTATTTCCAAGGAGAAGATCGTATACTAACCTTACCTTGGGATCAAGGTTATACGGTAGAAAATATAGAAGCCTATTACGACAGCATAAACTTCACCGATTTCACCCATAAATTAAGCCGGGCACATTTGATAAAGGCGCAACATCCGGATTTCGAGTTATTCCAGATGGGCATTCACGGGCAAAGAGGCGTTTCCTGCGGAGAATGCCATATGCCTGCTGTCGGGGAAGATGAGAACCGGTACAACAACCATCATATCAAAAGCCCGTTGGCGATGATAGACCGTACTTGCCAAGCCTGCCACCGGGAAAGTGAGGAGACCTTACGCAAGGATGTTTATGAACGGCAAAACAAAGTCTACGCCATACGCATGCGTGTAGAGGAAGAATTGACAAAAGCCCATATAGAAGCGAAATTCGCTTGGGACAAAGGCGCTACGGAATCTCAAATGAAAAACGTATTAAAACTGCTCCGGCAGGCACAATGGCGTTGGGACTTCGCCGTGGCCTCACACGGGGCGGCTTTCCACGCGCCCCAAGAAGTCACACGTATCTTGGGCAGCGGACTCGATAAGGCTACCCAAGCCCGCATCCAGATCATGAAGGTCTTAGCGCAGCTAGGCTATACCCAAGATGTTCCGATGCCGGATATCTCCACAAAAGCGAAAGCCCAGCAATATATCGGCCTCGATATGGAAGCCGAGCAACAGGCCAAACAAAAGTTTTTAGAAACCGTCATCCCCCAATGGCAGGAAGAAGCGAGAGCCAATAAACGATTCATCGAAGGTAATTAAGTTCTTTCCTCCAGCTCCAATCCCGGGGTATAAGGTAGCGAGATCGTAAACTTACTACCTACGCCAACCTCGGATTCCAACGATATGCTTCCATGAAACGTATGAACGATACTCTGGCAGATCGCTAACCCCAAGCCTGTACCTTGAGCAAACTCATCCAGTTTCTGGAAACGCTCGAATACCTTTTCCTTTTTATCATCAGGAATGCCCTTACCCGTATCTTTCACGGAAATAAGGATCGATTTTCCATCTGCGCTAAGTTCGTATCCGATCTCGATATATCCCTTAGCGGTAAACTTCACCGCATTATTAATGAAATTGGTACAAACCTGCGTCAACCGGAAATGATCCGAACGGATGATAAGAGGTTCATGGGGAACCCTTATCTTTAACTCCACTCCCTCCGGCATCATCAATTGATGCGTATGGAAGATATCTCCCATCAGTTTACTCAGATCGAGGTTCTCATAAGAGAAAGACATGCTACCGGATTCTATGCGTGATAGATCCAAGATATCGTTGATCAGCTTAAGCAACAGGTCACTGTTTTTGGTAATCAGATCTATAAACTCCGCCTTTTCCTCCGGTTCCAAAGGCATATCCGAATTGAGCAATTGGGAGAAGCCTACGATCGCATTCAGAGGCGTACGTATCTCATGGCTCATATTCGCCAGAAAGACTAATTTCATCCGATCGGATTCCTCCGCTTTCCGGCGGGCGGCTATAAGGCTATTCTCCGTGTCTTTTATCCGCTGGATATTCAAGCATAAGCCACTTACCTCAACAGCTTCGTCATCGGAAACCGAATCTTTCTCATTCTTATTTTGGGCATAGCGAAATTCCCACCACTCATACCCCTTCTTATTAAAGTTACAACGACGTTGCGTCACTTTCCGGGAAAGAAAGCCACTATCCAGCAGATTCCGGTCTCGAAGGAAATTATCCAGTTCTTCAGGATGTATAGCATCCTGAAACTCCTCGATTTTCATCGGCACACAGGGCATACCTAAGTAATGGTAGAATCTATTATCAAACTCGAATACCCCTTTGCTATACCGAAAAGCGAAAATGTTGCCGCTATCCAACGCAAAAGAAAGAAAAGTCTTCTCCCTTTTTAACTTCTCCTGCGCATCCTTCTTATGTAAAGCCTCCTGTATATATCGCTTTCTTTGGTAACTAAAAAGCAGAAGCAACATCACCACCAGAATAAAGCCGGCAGCCCATATATAATATTTATATTGAACGACAAACGGCATATTCGCGATAATAGCTCCTTCCGGCAATTTACTACTATCAATGCTCCATCGTTCTAACACACCGTAATCAAAAACATAAGCCTTGTTACTCTCTTCGATTTGCGGAAAATCGGACGGGGGCGTTCCTTTCAAGATAGAGACGACCCGGTTTACAGCTGCCTCTACCTCATCCTTAAAGACAGTTACATACCCGCCAACTACGCCATTCTGATTTCCGATCAACTCATTGATCACGGAGAAACATGGAAAGGCGCTGAGCCGCCCCAACGAGATTGTCATATAATCCCTCTTGGTTGCCAGATACGCTTTATTATAATAATTCTCGCCGAATCCCTTAATCAGGGCATTCGCCGATTTCGTACTGAGTGTGCTTATATACATCGTATCCGGCTTTATCTTAGGTATATCCGATATCGAAATCCCGTTCTTTCCGGATAAACGTACCCGATCCAAGGAATATATATTGTTCACGGCACAAATATCCTGAATCTGCGCATTCATGTCCGCCAGCATCATATTATCCTGAAAGGTATCGTCCGAGACTCTTATGACGATGCAATTACCAACAAGCCGCCGTATCAATTCTATATTCCTCTTATAATCCGGTTTATCATAAAAGCCCATCATATTCGGATATTTCCGGATGATCGGGATATTGGGATAACTAACCCCCATAAACACGACCGGGATCGATTTAGCGAGGGGATGCCTGCTACTTATCAAAGCGTTCAAGGCTTGATCGTCATTGACCAGAATAATATCTGGGTTCCATGTCGATAACTCATTCAGTTTCTTGAATAATTTCTGTCGCTGTTGCTTCTCCGAATATTGCTCACAATCCAAATAAAAAGAATAGACACTCGCATGTATCCCCTTCTTCCGCAAATCACTCGACATGATTTCCTTCATCTTCTCATAGGCGGGAAAATGTTTTTCGTAAGATTGAATCACGAGTATACGCTTCTCCTCCGATAAGTCTGTAGAGGATTTACATGATATACAGGTAACAAAGAGAAATATGATGGATATTATTCCAAATAAGCGCTTAGCTGGCATATCGTTCCTTTAAGGTGTTTTCTATGACTTTACAAAACTAAAGATTTATTTCGTACATTTGAGCATATTTTTCACGAAATACAATCAAAACATCAAATATATGAAACAAGAAATCCAACTGAACGAACACAACAAGCAAGAGTATCCTCCTATGCACACGGCGGAACATATCTTAAACCAGACAATGGTACGGATGTTCGGATGTCCCAGATCCAAGAACGCACACATAGAGAGGAAGAAGTCTAAATGCGATTATCTATTGGCGGAAGAGCCCAGTGCGGAGGTCATGGCCGAGGTTGAGAAGAAGATAAACGAGGTGATCGACCGGCACCTGCCCGTAACCATCGAGTTCATGCCGAAAGAAGAGGCCGGAGATATCGTGGATTTAAGTAAATTGCCCGACGATGCCAGCGATACATTACGTATCGTACGCATAGGCGATTACGATGCCTGCGCATGTATCGGATCGCACGTGGCGAATACATCCGAGATCGGACATTTCAAGCTGTTGAATTACGACTATGCCGACGGGAGATTACGGCTACGTTTCAAATTGGTATAAAATTTAAAGCAAGCGCAAACGGTCAAATAAAAATATTTTATGTAAGTTTGCAAGCGATTAAAGGAACATTTTAATACAGACATTAAATACAATAGTTATGCAAACAATTGACAATTTCAATTTTGCCGGCAAAAAGGCATTTGTAAGAGTTGACTTTAACGTTCCATTGGACGAAAACTTCAACATCACCGACGACACTCGTATGCGTGCCGCTCTTCCTACATTAAAGAAGATCTTAGCGGATGGTGGTAGCGTAATTATCGGTTCTCACCTAGGTCGTCCGAAAGGCGCTACTGATAAGTTCTCCTTAAAGCACATATTGAAGCACCTTTCTGAGTTGTTAGGCGTAGATGTTCAGTTTGCAAACGACTGTATTGGCGAAGAAGCCGGCGCTAAGGCTGCCGCTTTGCAACCGGGCGAAGCTTTGTTGCTTGAGAACCTTCGTTTCTACGCTGAGGAAGAAGGCAAACCAAGAGGTTTGGCTGAAGACGCTTCCGACGAGGAGAAGAAGGCTGCCAAGAAAGCCGTTAAAGAAAGCCAGAAAGAGTTCACGAAGAGATTGGCCTCTTACGCTGACTGCTATGTAAACGACGCGTTCGGTACCGCTCACCGTGCTCACGCTTCTACGGCTTTGATCGCTGACTACTTCGATACGGACAACAAGATGTTCGGTTATTTGATGGAGAAAGAAGTGAAGGCTGTCGATAAGGTTATGAACGACATCCAACGTCCGTTCACGGCTATCATGGGTGGTTCTAAGGTTTCCTCCAAGATCGAGATCATCGAGAACTTGTTGAACAAGGTAGACAACTTGATCATCACGGGTGGTATGACTTATACTTTCACGAAAGCGCAAGGCGGTAAGATCGGTAAGTCTATCTGCGAGGACGATAAGCTGGATCTTGCTCTTGATTTGATCAAGAAAGCGAAAGAAAAAGGCGTAAACTTGGTATTGGCTGTTGACGCTAAGATCGCTGACGATTTCAGCAACGACGCTAAGACTGATTTCGCTCCGGTAGATCAGATTCCTGATGGTTGGGAAGGTCTTGACATAGGTCCGAAGACCGAGGCTATCTACGCTGACGTTATCAAGAACTCTAAGACGATCCTTTGGAACGGTCCTACGGGTGTATTCGAGTTCGAGAACTTTACGCACGGATCTCGTACGGTTGGCGAGGCTATCGTTGAGGCTACGAAGAACGGCGCTTTCTCTTTAGTAGGTGGTGGCGACTCTGTTGCTTGCGTTAACAAATTCGGTTTGGCTAACGGCGTATCTTACGTTTCTACAGGTGGTGGCGCTCTTCTTGAGGCTATAGAAGGTAAGGTTCTTCCGGGTATCGCAGCTGTAAAAGGCGAGGCTTACAAATAATCAGATAAGTAAGTGATTTAATAAGAAATCCCCCGGGACGCTCGGTATTCATCGAGATGTCCCGGGGGATTTTCTTTGATTTAGTTCCGTATTAATCTTGTTTCAAGATCAAGGCGGAAGAGGCGCTTACGGTAGTTTTACCCTGTACGGAACCTTTACCGTCCAGATAAATCCGACCGTCTTTACAAACCGGAATCCATGTTCCTTCCGGCAGAGAAACCGTTACCGCCTTCCGGTTCCCGTTAAAGATAACCATAATCTTCTTCCAACTATCCCCGTTCGCATGCTCCCCTAAGGTATACGCTACGACACCGGGCTGGTTCACTTCTTGGAATTGAAGGGCCTCCCTCACTCCCTCGGCCGTGGCGATACGGAAAGCCGGGTGCGACTTACGAAGGGCGATCAAATCCTTGTAATAGTTGAAAACATCCTTGTTTTTTGCCTTCAAAGACCAATCGATCTCATTGATTGAATCGGGCGATTGATAGCTGTTATGTACGCCTTTCTTATCGTGCAGCAACTCCTCTCCTGCCCGCATGAAGGGTACTCCTTGCGAGGTGAAGATGATGGTCTGGGCCAACTTGCCGAATCGTATCAACTCATCCGGGGTAGCGTCTTTCGGGGCCGAGAGCTTCAACTTATCCATCAAACAAAGATCATCGTGGCAAGAGACATAGTTGATCACTTGCGTAGGCTTGTTCGCATAAGGCGCTTTGCAATATAATATTTGGTTATAGTCGATTTGCGGATGGCGGATAGCGCCTACAATACCGAACTTAATAGACTCCTCGTTACCTTCCGGCTTTCCGGAGGCGAAACCGGCCTGTGTAGTCTCGAATACGCTTCCTTTTAAAGCATCCCGCAGGTCATCGCTAAATACGGCCACATCATTCAGTTTCGGGGCGTTTACCTTGATCGCCCTCTGATCCTCCGGTAGCGGGGAATCGCTGGCGGTCCAGCCCTCGCCGTATACGAAGATGGAAGGATCTAGTTTAGCTAACTCGGCTTTTACCTCGTTCATGGTCTCTACGTCATGGATGCCCATCAAGTCGAAACGGAAACCATCCACATGGTATTCCTCGGCCCAATATTTCACGGACTCCACGATATAGCGGCGTACCATCGCCCGCTCCGAAGCGGTCTCATTACCACAGCCGGAGGCATCCGAATAGCTTCCGTCCGGTTTATGACGGTAGAAGTAACCGGGAACGGTCAAACTGAAATTCGACCCATCCCCCACGAAGGTATGATTGTAAACCACGTCCATGATCACACGGATACCATTCCGGTGCAACCCCCGCACCATCTCCTTGAACTCACGAATACGAGCCTCGGGATTGTAAGGATCGGTGGAATAGCTCCCCTCGGGGGCGTTATAGTTCTTGGGATCATACCCCCAATTGTACACATTATCTTGCAAGCGAGTCTCGTCCACCGAGCCATAATCATAGGAAGGAAGGATATGGACATGGGTAACGCCCAACTCCTTCAGATGATCCACGCCGGTAGCCACGCCGCCCGGACCTTTCGTGCCGTTCTCCGCCAAGGCGAGAAACTTACCTTTATGCGTCACGCCGGAGTTCGCGGCGATCGAGAAATCCCGATGATGCATCTCGTAGATGATAATATCGGAGAAGCTTTTCAACTCGGGAGATTTATCCGCCTCCCAGCCCTCCGGATCGGTAGCCGCCCAATCGATCACGGCCGCACGGTTTCCATTCACCCCGACGGCTTTCGCCCAGATACCGGGAGTCTCATCCAGCCATTTATCGCCGATACGGATCTGGAAGGTATAGAAGGAACCTTTCAGATCCTCGCTCACGGAGATACGCCACGTACCCTTGTCCGAGGATTTCATCGGCAACTGGCGGATAGGCTCCCCTCCCTCACCGGAGGCGTAAAGATTCAAGCGGACTTCTTCCGCCGTCGGGGCCCAAAGGGTGAACACGGATCTCGTGGGGGAATAGAACAACTCCAGATCGTCTCCCTCATAGGAAGGGTATTCATCAAAGGATTTGTATTCTTTCGGTGAGTTGCAGCTAAGCAACAGCGACAGGTATATAGATACCGGAACTAAGTGTCTCGTCATGGCTGATTCAGTAATTTGTTTTCAATCACAAAGATAGAAGATTCGAATCGGATTCGCCAACGAAACAGAAAAGAAGAGGCGAAAAATCTACCGCAAACGTTTTCGCCTCTTTCGCTCATTCATGCTATATTAGAACGGAACCTCGTTACTGCTACCTTGACTCAAGAAGTCAGCTCCCGCCGATGGGATCGGGGGCATCGGGTCTCCACCGTTCATGGTCGAGGAGAATTCCCTTACCGCTATATCTTCCTCTACGTTCATAAACTTGGCGAACTCGCTCTTAAAGCGCAGCCGGACATCCCCCACGGCACCGTTACGATGCTTGGCGATAATGATCTCGGCAAGACCGATCAGAGAATTTCCCCGCTCATCTTCCGTAATCTTATAATATTCGGGACGGTGGATGAAACATACCATATCGGCATCCTGCTCGATAGCTCCGGACTCACGCAAGTCGGCTAGCTGCGGACGCTTACCTTCCACGCCTTGACGGGCTTCCACACCACGGTTCAACTGCGACAAGGCGATGATCGGGATATTCAATTCCTTAGCCAATCCCTTCAACGAGCGGGAGATCGTACTCACCTCCTGCTCACGGCTACCGAAGTTCATACCGCTAGCGTTCATCAACTGAAGGTAGTCGATAATGATACATTTAATGCCATGCTCGCGCACCAAGCGACGGGCTTTCGTTCGCAGCTCGAAGACGGACAAGCTCGGGGTATCGTCCACGAAGATCGGGGCGTCGTAAAGCTCCTTGATCTTAAAGTCCAGCTGTTCCCACTCGTAGCTCTCCAAGCGTCCGCTCTTGATCTTCTCGCCCGGTATCTCGCAGACATTCACGATCAGACGGTTTACCAACTGCACGTTACTCATCTCGAGCGAGAACAGGGCGACAGGCGTATTGAAATTCACCGCCATATTCTTCGCCATGGAAAGGACGAAAGCCGTCTTACCCATGGCCGGACGGGCGGCGATAATGATAAGGTCGGAATTCTGCCAACCGGAAGTCATCTTATCCAAGCCCTCGAAGCCCGTGCGCAATCCGCTCAGACCTTCCTTCTGGAGGGCCGCCTTTTGCAACATCTCCATAGCGTCCTTGATGACGGGGTTGATCTGGGTGACATCCTTCTTTACGTTACGTTGAGAGATCTCGAACAACTTACCCTCCGCCTCTTGCATCAAGTCCTCTACATCGAGCGTCTCATCAAATGCCTTTCCTTGGATCATCGCCGTGAAAGAGATCAACTCCCTCGCCAGATATTTCTGGGCAATGATCCGGGCGTGATACTCGATATGGGCGCTACTGGCCACCTTGCTGGTAAGTTGAGAGATATAGAACGGTCCGCCTACATCCTCCAATTCTCCCCGTTTCTTCAATTGCTCCGTTACGGTAAGCATATCCACGGGACGCTGGCTCAACGCCAAGTCTACGATAGCGGCATAAATCTTCTCATGCGCTTTCTCATAGAAACACTCCGGCTTCAAGATCTCGCTGACGATCGAGTACGCGTCTTTCTCCAGCATCAACGCACCCAACACAGCCTCCTCCAACTCACGGGCCTGTGGCTGAAGACGCCCCATATCGGGGAGCATCTCCACAGGCTTTTTCCTTCCTCTTCCTGTATTTCTTGTTCCTTCTGCCATCATTCTTTCTATTTGGGGAGTCAAAGGTAATATCTTTTACCCATTTCTGAAAAAGATTCTTTATATTTAGGAATTAAAACCTGTCGAATCATGAAAGCGTATTTTATCGGATTAGTTATCATGGGCGGCTGCCTATTATACGGCTGCCATACCAAACAAAAGAAAGGGGAAAACAGTAGCGACTACTCAGCCGACTCCCAATCCATAGCACGGCAAGATACCCTACCGTTACCGACTGATACCCATGCCGCATCTTCAGTTTCCACGGAAGGATGGACCGCCAAGCAGATACGGGACAGCATAGAATTGTTCTTCGGCAAGGAATACGATACCCTTCCCCCGCATCTACGGAAGATCCGCAGAAACATGGCCTCCCTCTGGAACACGGACGACTCCGTCTTCCTACAGCTTATCATAGTGGAAGCTCCGTATGTAAAAGCATTTAAGACGTATGTATTCGACTCGCCCCTCATCCGGATCAGCGGAGGCCCTTACGACCGGTCGCCCGAGGAATCTCTTTGCGAGGACACCACCCACTTCTCCATGCGAGTAAGCCCGAATGTCTACCCAACCAACATCGAACGGATCGAGATCGCCATCACCAACCATACCGGCCTAGAAGGGATGGGAGGCGAAAGTTATTTCATCGAGCATTTCGACGGGAAGGCATGGAAAGGGGTCCCGCAACCCAACTTTTTTGTTGATATCGGCTATCCGATCTTTCCAAACGAGACAAGAGACGATTTCTCGGCCACCTTACTGCCAGAGCTCAAGGAAAACCCTCCGGGATTGTACCGGGTGCGCAAGACCGTCATCACCGGACAGGGCGCCGGCATCGTCCATTATCCTTTGGCCGCCACGTTCTACCTATCCGATAACCCGGAAGATTATGAGGAATACACACGCTTCGCCAGCCGGCTCCACGAGCCTCGCCCCATGGCCGAGTTCAAGGGAGGGAGAGAAGCCATGATCCGTTTCTTCGAACAGAACCTGCGTTATCCCGAATCTTATAAAGGTACGGGCACGAAGGTACGACTCTTCTACTCCTTCACGATCGATTCCTTAGGAATGTTACAGAATCCCGTAAGCCTACCCGAGAATATACTGTATCCTCGCGATACGGGGAAAACCTACGGTGAGTTCCGCGATGAAGCCTTACGGGTACTCCGGTTGATGCCCGCATGGGAACCCGCCGTAAGCCGTATCCATGGTCCGGCCAGCATAGATACCGGGCTCTTCTTCTACTTCAACGAAGAGGGGAAATGCGGGATTGAATAGACGGCCAGTACTGCCTAAGAAGTATTGGAGTACTTCTTAGACAGTACTCGGGTACTTCCATGAAAGTACTCCAGTACTATTACCAGAAGTATCGCAATACTCTCAGAGAAGTAAGCCTATGCTAACGTAAACTGGCAACAATATTGCTGTCAGCATACAGCGACATAACTTTACTTACGTAAAAAAGTATTATCTTTGCACCCGTAAAAAGTAATTTTCAAATTATGGACGACAGTATCCCGCTAGAAACAAAACAGAGTATGAACTAACGAGGCGGAGGGTTTCATTGATCCTCTGCTCGGATTAAACACGAAAGGAGGCAATAATGAGACAATTTCTTTATTGTGAGGCCGGTTATGTGGAGAAGAACCAATGGCTTCCTAACAGTTGGGTAAACGTAGAGTGCCCGACTCCCGAAGATCTTCAATTCTTGATGGATCGATTTAACGTACCCGAATCATTCTTGAGCGATATAGCCGATACGGACGAGCGTCCCCGTATCGAGTACGAGGGGAATTGGTTGCTTACCATCTTACGTATCCCGTTGCAGAACCAAGATCATGACATCCCGTTCAATACGGTGCCGATCGGTATCATCACGAACAATGAGATCATCGTAAGCGTATGTTACCATAAGACGGACTTGATCCCCGATTTCATCCGCTATACCCAACGGAAGGAACTCCAGATTAAAAACAAGTATGAGTTGATCCTCCGGCTGATCCACTCATCGGCCGTATGGTTCCTTAAATACCTGAAACAAATCAATTACGCCGTCACCGAGGCGGAAAAGGCGTTGGAGAAAAGCATCCGCAACGAGGATCTGCTAGCGTTGATGAAGCTGGAGAAGAGCATGGTATTCTTCAACACCTCCATCCGCGGGAATGAGGTGATGCTGGCCAAGCTCCAGAATATTTTCCAAGAGCCGGAATATATCGACAAGGATTTGGTGGAGGACGTGGAGATCGAGTTGAAACAGGCCCATAACACGGTAAATATCTATAGCGATATTCTTACGGGTACGATGGACGCTTTCGCCTCTATCATCTCCAACAACGTAAACACGATCATGAAACGTATGACATCACTTTCCATTATCTTAATGGTTCCGACATTAATCGCTAGCTTCTACGGGATGAACGTCCCGATCTACATGGAGGATATGCCGCATGGTTTCGTGGTTATCATCTTGCTCTCGATCTTGCTATCCGCTACGGCCTTTTTTATATTCAGGAAGATCAAATGGTTCTAGGATATCAAATAAATAAACCGGACGCAGATCACCCGTGCTTGTCGGTGTCATCTGCGTCCGGTAAATATCAAATTCGGTATATCTTTATCTTGGCTTACTTATGCGTATCCTCGAGGATATAACGCAAGGTTCCGGCATTTACCAAGTCCTCTTGCGAGATGGTGTAGCCCTTTAGCTTTTTATCGCCGGCGAAAACGTCCTTGATGTAGATCGCTTCCGGATTACTATGCTTAGACTCGATTACCAATTCGCCTTTAGGATAGAATTTCTTGTCGAGCTGGATCGTAACCTTATCGAAAGTCGGGGAAGTCAATACATAGTTCACGTCGCCCGGACAAGCTGGGTAGAAGCCCATCATGGAGAAAATAGCCCAAGCGGACATCGTACCTGTATCCTCGTTACCCGGGACACCGTTCGGGGCGTTATGATAGCAATCCTTCAACAACTGACGGACCAACTTCTGAGTACGCCAAGCCTCTCCCTTGAAATAGCTAAACAAATAAGGATAAGCAATATCCGGCTCGTTGGCGGGATCATAATTGCCGTCATCGAATACCTTCTGCAAATGATCGACAAATTTCTTATCGCCTCCCATCAATTTGGCCAGTCCCTTGATATCGTGAGGAACATAAAACGTATAATTCCATGCGTTGCCTTCATGGAAACCGGGACTAGGCTCGAAGTTCTCGCCTTGTTTCGGATCGAACGGAGAGTAGAAAGTGCCATCCGGCAAGATAGGACGCAGCGTTCCGAACTCCTTGCTATAATAATGTTTGTAACCTAAAGAACGGTCACGGAATAACTTGGCATCCTCTTTCTTACCCAAGGCTTGAGCGAAATTAGCCAAGTTCCAGTCGGCGATATAATATTCCAGCGCATGAGATACGGAGTTATCGTATTGCTCACGCAAAGGAACATAGCCCTTGCTGAAATAATCGTTCGCGTCCGGACGAAGCAGGTTGAACTCTCCCGAGGTAGTAGCGCCTTTACGCATCGCCTCATAAGCGGTTTGCTCATCAAAGTCACGCAAGCCGCGCATCCATGCGTCTACGATATACGGGATCGAGGGATCGCCCTCCATCGTAAAGGTCTCACGTCCGTAAAGCTCCCATTTCGGTAACCAACCGTTTTCCCGATACATATCCAGCATCGTACGGATAATATCCAATTGACGCTCCGGATAGAGCAAGGTCATCAAGGTACTTACGTTGCGGTACGTATCCCACAAGGAGAAGACCGTATAACGGTTTCCGGTGGTATGGCCTACTTTCAGGCTCTCCATCATCGGGTACTCGCCGTTCACGTCTTGCAGGATATTCGGATGGATCAGCAAATGATACATACCGGTATAGAATATCGTTTTCTCGTCTTTCGTACCCCCTTCCACTTGTACCTTGGAAAGATCCTTGTTCCACATCGTACTAGCCGCCGTACGGACCTTGTCGAAATCGAAGCCGGGCTGCTCCGTATTCATGTTCAGGCGGGCGTTCTCGATGCTCACGTACGAGATACCCATCTTCACCTCGATAGCCTCGCCCTCGTCCGTATCGTAATCGAACCATACGCCGACATCGTCTCCGCTCATCTCACGGGTATAACTGGTATATAACTTATACTTGCCGGAGTAGATATCCCATTCGGCCTCTACCCCCTTCATCTCACGTTGTTTCTTCCAATAACCCATCTTCTTCGGGGCCTTGTTTACCTTCATCACGAAGTAAACCGGGAATACGGCCTGTGGATTATAGCAGAACGTACCTAAAAGCTTACTCCCCTCGATCTCCGTATCATTCACGATACGTACCGTGGCGCCGGTCTCGTTCGTCAAGCCCTCGCCTAGGTTCAAGAGGATATGGCTCTCCCCTTTCGGGAAGGTAAAACAGCTCAAGCCCGTACGCATGCTGGCAGTAGCCTCCGCCTTGATATTATACTTGGTCAAGGTATTGCTATAATAACCGGGGTGAGCCACCTCGTCCTTGTACTCACTGCCGTAAGCCTTATAGTCCACGTTCAACTCGCCCGTCGTCGGCATCAATAGCAAACCTCCCAGCTCCGGGCATCCCACGCCGCTCAAGCTGCCGTGAGCGAATCCCGTAAAGAATTTATTGTCTGCCGAGTAAGGAGTAGACCACCATTGACTATCCTTGTCAAAACGGTTCTTCTCCGACCCCATGACGTTGAAAGGAACCACGCTCATCATACCCTGCGGACAAACCGCACCGGGATTCGTCGTACCGTAATTGCTCGTACCGATGAAGGGGTTCACATAATCTACCGGTTGCTGAGCCGTAGCGAACAGACTGCCACACAACAGGAAGGTCATTAACTGTTTCTTCATTTGATAAATGTATTTTAGTTGATAATTAATTGATTCATACTTACCAGATCACGATCTCATCCGTGAAGATGAAACCCTTATTTGCCTCTTTTGCCTTGATACGGATATAACGGGCTTTCCAATCGCCGTTAAACGTATATTCCTGAAAAGACAGGTCTTTATCCGTATTGGATATCGTAGTAGGGATAACTCCCTGCGAGATATAGCTCTCCCCGTCTTCCGATGTCAGCAACTCCACCTCTCCCGGTTGGTACACGCCCGGGCCGATCAATTGCATAAAGCGGGACGATACCTTATGGATATCCGTCACCTCGCCCATGTCCACCACGCAATCCAAGTCATTCAAATAACCCTGCCAACGACCGTCCAGATAAGTCAAGCCTCCCCTGTAGCCGTCCAGCAAGGCGTTCATGCCACCCGCCATATAACCGCTATACAGCTTACTATTATAATGTATAGGCTTATTGATACCCCGGTGATAATCCACCTTCTTCTCGGTAGGCGTTCCTTGAAGCTGCCCGTCACGGAAGATAGCGGCCTTGATATCAGCGGAGTCTTTCACCACGATCGGGCCGTTATAGACCCGGGAAGAGGCGGCGGGAATAGAGCCGTCTGTCGTGTAACGTATCTCCGCCGGATATTTCTCCGCATCCAACATGACCTTGATCTCTCGCCGCAAGGTATCTACCTCCATCGTGGTCTCGATCTCGTCCGAGAGCGTAAACGTATGGATACCCATCCGTTGCAGAACCGGGATATTCGCGTTCATACGAGGCTTAAAATCCTCCCAACTACGATCCTCTTGCGGAGTCCATCCGATCTCGGCGACCGCTAAGGCACGAGGGAACATCATATACTCCAGATGCTTCTCATCCTTGATATACTCCGTCCATGTATTCGCCTGTACCCCTAGGATATGCTTACTTTCCTCGGCAGTCAACGAATCCACAGGCACTGGATTATAACTGTACGCCCGCTTGATCGGCGTATAACCGCCGATGGCATACGGCTGTGTCTTCGGATCGGCTTGATAGAAATCGAAATACATATAACCACCCGGTGTCATGACCACGTCGTGTCCCATGCGGGCGGACTTGATTCCCCCTTCCTCGCCCCGCCAAGACATGACGGTAGCCTCCGGAGCCAAGCCCCCTTCCAGAATCTCATCCCAACCGATCAATTTGCGGCCTTTGGAAATCAGGAATTTCTCGGCACGATGAATCATATAGCTCTGCAACTCATCCACGTCCTTCATCCCATTCCGGCGCATCAAGCCTTGACATTTCGGGCAGGTCTTCCAAGCTCCCTTCCCGGCCTCGTCTCCCCCGATATGGATATATTCGGAAGGGAACAACTCGATCACCTCGGACAATACATCCTCCATAAACGTAAACGATTTCTCGTTGCCGATGCAGAAATCACCCGTCGTATAAGGTTTGCCGGCACAACTCAACTCCGGGTACGCCACGAACACCTCGTCCGAATGCCCCGGGAATTCGATTTCCGGTATTATATTAATATGCCGGGCCGTAGCGTAATCCACGATCTCACGGATATCTTCTTTCGTAAAATAACCGCCATATGCCCCCGGAGTTCCTTCCGGCAGATACTTGCGATCCTTTCCATCCCACCATTTCTGCCAATCGGATTCCGTACGGAAAGCCACGTCCGTAGTCAGTTTCGGGTATTTATCCATCTGGATACGCCAACCACCGGCATCCGTTAAATGTATATGAAGCGTATTCAATTTATAATAAGACATGACGTTTAATAACTTCATCACCTCCTCTTTCGGGAAGAAATGACGGGAGACATCCAGATGCAAGCCACGATACGGGAAACGGGGATTATCTTGGATCGATACGCAAGGAATCCCTTTCGACGTATACAGCTGGCGCAACGTTTGTTCCCCGTAAAACAATCCGGATTTAGAGGCGGCTCTCAACTCGATCCCCTTCTTGGTCACATTCAACGCATATCCCTCCGGATTTCCGCCATTGAAAGACTCATCGACCACGTAACGGATCGTACCCGATTGATCATTCCCGAATACGAGATTACTATCTACTTTGAAATAACCGCCAGTCACCTCGATATGGGCCGGCTTAGGGATTAAATTCACCTGCGGAACCTCCTTGGGAGCACAGGAAAAAAGTAGCGAGGAACAAGCGAGAGCAAGTCCGGTTACTTTCATGCAAGACCGTTTTGGCAACGTCATAATACTTATTTTTTAGTTGTGTTATTCTTGGTGTGTAAATATACAACAATAATAGACAATATCAAAAAAGCGGAAAGACTATCGTCTCCCCGCTTCAGAGTTATTTTAAGATGTATATCTTCTAAAATTAACGTCTAGGAATTGCTTCTTTTACAACCATCTGACGACCTTCGTACTCAGCTTGGTTTAATTCCTCGATAGCTTTTTGAGCCTCGTCTACGTTAGGCATTTCAGCGAAAGCAAAACCCTTAGAACGTCTAGTATCACGATCAACAATTAACTTTACTGAATCAACAACACCATACTCTTCTAATACTTGTTGCAAATCAGACTCTCTTACTCGATAACTCAAGTTTCCAATGTAAATATTCATACGAAAAAAATTAAAAATAAATTAATAATAAAACAAGTGATGTTAGTGAAGATCGATTTCTAGAAGAATATATTATCATTACTGAGAATAGAAACTCGAAGATAAAGAGCAAGACAAACTATCTTTTGTTTGTTGGCACAAAGGAAAGCATTCTTTTTGGATTACCAACTATAAAACCTAATTTATTTTCAAAATAATTCACTTTATCCTCAGAAGACTACTTATATGGGCTCACCCGATAAACCTGGGGGATTAAGCATACAGCTTTGTAAGTCTGAAAAGAAAGAATTTTATATCCGTTACTCCTCTTAAAGCAGCTCTAAACGCCTTAATTTTAGCATTAAAAGA